>JAFANK010000073.1 GCA_019232725.1 Vulcanimicrobiota bacterium
ACAGGGACGACCCGCGGTTCGATAAAAAGGCCAGCCATGCGAGGGAACACGGTGAATGTGGGCAAAATGTGGGCAATTCTCTCAACTGCTTGTCCCAGTCCAAGTTGCACTGCTGCACAAAGCCCACCAAATAAGGTGGAGATTAGCGCGCCGAGATAGCTCAGTTGGTAGAGCACAGGTCTGAAAAACCTGGTGTCGTCGGTTCGATTCCGACTCTCGGCACCAGTCACCGAAAGCAGAAGTCCCCAGCAGCTGTTGGGGACTTCTCATTTTCGATTAGACGGCTGAGGCGTGCCTTTGCGAATCTCCCGGAACTCGGGCATCAAAACAACTCGCAACGTTACGTGCAAACAGACGTCCGAGCGGCGTTAGGTGAACGCCGTTGTCGCTCAGCTCGAGGAGACCATCATCCGCAAGCGTCTGGAGATCGATCAAACTGCCCGCGAAGTACTTGCCAAACGGTAGTCCGTCGGGAAGCGAGATCATGTTGCTCTCGATGCGGCCGGTCGTCATCAGAGCGTCGATCACAGACTTGCGTGCGACGTCGTCCTCGCTGAGCAGACATCCTCGCTTTGCAAGAGCTCCGTGATGTGTCGCTCCACAATATTGTGGCACTTCGGACACATTCTGACTATATGCGTCGTGCGACGATGAAATGGCGCTAGCACCGACGCCAATCAGCGTCGCCGCTCGTCTAGGGGTGTAGCCCATAAAGGTACGCTGAACCGTGCCTTGATCGAAGGCCCTGGCGAGCGAACTCTCGGGTGCAGCGAAATGGTCGATGCCGACGGGCTGATAACCAGCTTCTGCAAAGATCTCCTGCGCATCAACGAGCATGCCGAATTTTTCGAGCGGCTCCGGCAGGGCAGCCTCATAGGCGTGCTGCGCATGATTCACCCACGGCACATGCGCGTAGGCAAAAGCGGCGATGCTATCGGGCGCCAGACTCAGGACGTCCTCAAGTGTCAATGCAAACGAGTCGCGAGTCTGATACGGCAGGCCGTAGACGATATCGATGTTGACGTCAGCGAAATCGAACTCTCGCGCCCATTCCACAACTTCTTCGGTCTGCTCGAGCGATTGTATGCGATTGATGGCCCGCTGCGTCGGCACATTGAAATCCTGGACGCCGGCACTCAGCCGGTTAAAACCCAGCGCCCCGAAGTGAGCGATTTGGTCACGCGATGCCTGACGCGGATCGACCTCGATGGAGATGTCGGCGCCGCGCTCGATGGGGAAGCGGCTCGTGATCGCGCGGAAAAGGCGATCCACCTGTTGCGCAGTCAAACTGTTCGGCGTGCCGCCGCCCCAGTGCAACGCTGTGAGGGGTAGCTTGCCCAAACGCTGCGCGATCGCATCGAGTTCGAGTTCGATCGCATCGATATAACGATCAGCGACGGTGGCATCCTTTGTGACGACGCGGTTACATGCGCAGTAGTAGCACAGTGCATGGCAAAATGGCACGTGTACGTACATGGCCGATCTGCCCTCGCGCTGCGCTGACTCCAGTATTCTGCGGTGGGCGGTGCTTGGATCATCAGACCAGACGGGCACCGGCGGATAACTCGTATACCGCGGCACCGGATGATCGTATTTGGCAAGAAGAGCCGGCCATTCGGCCTCTGCCGGAAACGATGAAGACGCGCTTTGTGATGAGGGCTGCTGCATGTCTTTTGGATTGACGGCGCAGAGCCCCAGACCTGCTGCGAGCAGTTCGACAACTCGTCGAGAGCGGCGACTTTGCTCGTAGTCGCGCCGCCATGAGTTGCGACGCAGGAGGAAGAAGCGCGAGGCGTGATTAGGCTGGGCTCGCTCTCATCATTGTTCGTCTTGTTCGTGCTCTCCGTGGTCGCGTCGCCGGCTCGCGCCGGCGCTTGCCCGATCATCGTTACCGGTTTTGCACTTGAGGGGAGAAGCACGACTGCGGTCGCATATCGATTGCGACTTGGGGCACATGACGCGGCTTCCGCATACACGTTTGCGGTTACCGGAGCGGACGGCAAAGGCGCTGACCTCACGTTAGCAGCTGGGCTCGACGTCGCGGAGGCGCTCTTTGCCTGGCCTCGCAGCGACCTCCAGAGCGTTCGGGTCAAAGGGTTCGAGCCACCCGGCGCTCATTTTACGCCATGCACGTCACAACCGGTGAAGATTCGAGACGTCAGTGCAGACCCAACCACCGTCGTTTTTGCGACGGGAACGCTGCCCATGTCGCACCAGTTGCTCCCGGTCGACCCGAGCGAGCCAAGCCGGCCCGTGTTCGTCCACGAAGCGCAGGCAGAATATCCGAAAGATGCGGCTCGCGCAGGCGCAAGTGGTCGGGTCGACGTGCTCGTCGACGTCACGGCAGAAGGTAAGCCGCAAAACGCCGTCGTGGCGAGTTCCTCGCAATTTCCGCCGCTCGACGAAGCCGCCGTTGCCGCCACACTGGCGAGCTCCTATAAGCCGCCCGAGATCAATGGCCGGCCGGCCGAACAGCGCTACTTGGTGCCCTTTGTCTTCACGTTGCCGGGTACAAAAATTGCATCTGCGCCTGATACGAAGTGCCACGCGTGGATCACGCGCGGCTGGCTCATCGGTCTTGACCGCACAAGCGGTGAGAATTTGTACGAAATCGGGTTAAGCGCGGATCGCCGTGACGTCAGTGCCGTCGATATTTCGCTACAGAAGGGTGACTTGGCGCCGCCGGTGACGTTTTCGAGGCTCGACTGGCAACGGCAGCCGGATGGGGCCTATGCCACGCGCGTCTTCGCCGCAAGTGGAGGAGACTTGGCGGGTTCCTTGCGGCTGGAAAGCGCCGATCTTGGATCGCAAACACTTGTCTGCGCGCCGTTCACGATCGTGACCTGGGACCATAGCGCTGGCAGGCTCAACACGGGCACCCGGCCCACCGCGCCGCCGGCGGGCATTCAGGTGCAGCCGACCCGTGCGGCATCGGCGGCAAAGTTCCAGCACAAGGTGTGGCCCGCGTATCCGCGCAGCGCGTCAGGAGATCGTTTGGCGGGTATGACGATGCTCGTCGTTGAGACCGATGGCAGCGGGCGGCCACAAACAACCGACATCTTCCGGTCCTCAGGCGACGACGCCCTCGATGCAGCTGCGTCCGACGCGGCAATGCACAGTGTTTTTCGGGCGACTGGAGCGCCGGCGACGTACGTCACTTGGTACGTGTTCCGTCCTACGCTGACAATGGGAGCATACTTACCATGAGCACAATCGCGTTTTGTGGCCTAGGAAAGATGGGAGCCGCTATGGCCGCGCGCCTGCGCGATGGCGGTCACGAGCTGCACGTGTGGAATCGTTCGAAGGACAAGGCTCAGCACTGGGCTGCTGGGGGAGGCGTCGTCTGCGACTCGCCGAGCGCAGCTGCTAAAGGTGCGACAGAAGCCCATCTCATGCTGGCGGATGACGATGCGGTTGACGCGACACTTTTCGGCGCTCACGGAGTGTTGACGGCGTTAGAGCAGGGCGCGGTTGTGGTCGACCACAGCACGGTCTCAGTCGCCGGTGCCCGAACCCGAAGTCAACGTATCGTGAAGGATGGCTGGCGCTTTTTGCAGGCACCCGTGTTCGGCAGTCCGCCCCAAATGGCAAGTGGTGAGGGACTGATGCTCATTGGCGGCGAGCAGCAAACGTATCAGACGATCGCTTCTGAACTGCAGCAGATCGCTGGTCGGCACGTCATGGTCGGTAAGCCGGAAGAGGCGGCGGCGTTCAAATTGATGGGCAATTGCATGCTGGTCGCAGTGGTGGAGGGTTTAGCGGAAATATTCGCCATTGCGCGTGCGAGCGGGATCTCAGCGGAGCGTGCGATGCAGCTGTTCGATTCTTTCAATCCGTGCGGCACGATCGCACGGCGAGGTCCACGCATTGCCCACGGCGATTATTCACCGGCGACGTTCGAGCTGACGATGGGACTCAAAGATGTGCGCCTCATGATCGAAGCTGCGGGCAACGATGGCCTCGTGCCTGGATTGCAAGCGACGGCGGCGAAGATGCAACGGCTCATTCAAGATGGATATGGGCAGCTCGACCTTGCTGCACTCGGCGTGGAGGTCGTGCCGCCGCGTGGCGGGGAACAGCGCTGATTTCGAAGAACAGGGCGATCACGCGGGAGTAGCTCAGTTGGTAGAGCATCAGCTTCCCAAGCTGAGGGTCACGGGTTCGAACCCCGCCTCCCGCTCCAAGAAAATCAATTAGCCGCGCTTAATCCTTAGATGAGGCGCTCGTGTCGCTGCTTCTTCCAGACGAAAAAGTAATACGAGCTCTGCAGCATCAGTGTTACGCAGAAGGCAACCGGATAGCCGATCCAAACGCCATCGAGCCCTATGCGGTGCATGAATATGTAAGCAGTTGGCACTTCCACGCCCCAGATGCCGAAGATGGAAATCGCGGTCGGCCATAGCACCGCGCCGCTAGCGCGCATCACGCCTGACAGCACTGCCGAGTTACCGAAGATCAAATACCCCCACAGCGTGATGAAGAGCAACGTATGCGCGAGCCGCAGCGTGCCGGGATCGGTGATGAACCAACCCAATATGTTCCAAGCGAAGAAATAACATAGCGCGACCAGTACAGCGCCAACGATGTAATTCAGTGCGACGGCGACGTGGACGACGCTCGCGAGCTTGTCGTTGCGCCGAGCGCCGATACACTGTGCGCCGAAAATCGAGGCAGTAATACCCATGCTGACTGCCGGAAACTGCACATAGCTCACCACTTGATTGACGGCACCGTACGCTGCGGTCGCGTGAGATCCAAAACGGTTAACAAAGGAGAGGACCGCGATCTCGGCCAGCGAGATCATGACCACTTGCAGCCCAGTTGGCACGCCGATTTGGATCGCACGCCGAGCGATGTCTGGATCAAAGCGTAAGTCGCTGATGATCTCCTTATCCAACGCCAGAGGGTGGCGTCGCGCTCGCAGATAGATGAGCATGCTCGCAAAAGCGACGAAATTGGAAACGACAAAGGCGACTGCGGCGCTGAACACCCCGAGATGCGGCAGGCCGAACCACCCGCGAATCAACATGGGAGTCAACACGATACCGACGACCGTTGAAACAATAAGGAAGTAAAATGGGGTCTGTGAATCCCCGGTTCCTCGCAATGCAGTGACGTAGATGATATATGCAAAAAGAATCGGGCTGAAGACAAGAACGATACGTGCGTACCCGAGCGCATCGGAGAAGATGTTGTGAGGTGTCCCCAGTGCGTTCATGACACGGTCGGCAAATAGCAACCCGATGATGGCAACGACTACTCCGAGCGCCAAACCCATTAGGAGCACCGTCCCGGTCACGCGCTTCATCTTGTGTTGATCGCCGGCACCGTATGCTTGGCCTATGAGAACCGATGCGCCGCTCGAAAGTCCTATGAGAAACGAAATAAGGAAGAACAGGAGTGGAAAGAACGCAGAAATGGCGCCGAGCGCATCGACGCCGATCAAGCGCCCGACAAAGATGCTATTCAGCGTGCTGCCTGCGGACTGCAACACGCTGCTAAGCATCAATGGGATCAGGAAGATAACAAAAGAGCGCCACATGGGGCGCGACTCATCAAGAATATTTGGACCAGCCATGCGCCGTGGCGGCGCTGGCGTTTTCCGGTCTTGCTCAGTTGCAGCTTGCATCCGCTACGTGAGATTACTGCAGATCAATGCCGGTTGGCCAGAGGGAATTCACCACCCCTGCGGCCTATAAAGTACATGGGAGGCCATCATTTGAGCTGATTGCAAGAGCTTATTGCAATGCAGTAAGTGGTGCCACGAGTTCGTACTCGTTCACCTCTTGCTCGAAGGCGAAGGGACCGGGTACGGTTCTGCGGCGTCCGATCAGTCGAAAACCGAGTTTCGTGAGCACTCTATTGGGCGCGGCATTTTCCGCATATGGTTCGCACACGATCCGCTGTAGGTCAAACTTCTTGAAATAGAACTCGATGGAGAGTTTGAGAAATCTTGTACCGACGCCGGATCTGCGAAGTTCAGGACGCCACATATGCAAATGTAGGTACGCTTGGTGACCTGGTCTGATGTTGCCAAGGCTTGAATGCCCAACCTGTTCCCCGTCGAGGAGCCAGGCGAGATAAAATCGATCCCTTGATTCCGCGGGTCGCTCGTGGTCGGCGAGCGCTTGAGTGATCCAATCTTCACGTCTCGGCAGCTTCGCGCGATCCACACCCATCGCCAGGAGCGCCTCGTCGCTCGCGCCTACAAAATAGTCAACCATGGCTTCGTACTGTTGGCAAGTGCTAAACGGCTGGACCTCAACATGCTTCATTTGCCCGGCTCTTGAGAGTACCAGCGGTCGATATCACTTCCCATGGATCCTACGCCGCCTTTGCCGCTCGCGATCACAGCAGTGGTCCTGCTTGGCCACGTGATGTATGCGCTCGTGTCGACTTCCTTGTGGCCGGAGAGCAGCAGCACCACGTGATAGAGAACGTGCCGCTGCGAAACGAGGAGAGGATCCTTGCCTTGGCGTTCTGGCCGGAATATGAGCACCCGTTCGACTTGGCCGTTGCCGGCAACAGCGATTGGTACCCAGAGTGCCGAGTTCGTGGGGTTCACCGATCCGGTGATCGCCGGAATGGCTCGATCTGGTTCGGCGGTGAAATCGGCGCCCCAGAGCAATTGCACTCCGCCGTCTGACTCGTACAATTTGGCGGCCAGCACAGCGGTGGGCCGAGCACCATGATTCACAATACTCAACGGAATGCTGATATGCAGCCCTCCTTCGTGAGAGACGAACACCGCACTCATCACGGGCTCGATCCTAGCGGGCCGCACGCTCCAAAAAAGTGTGAACAGCGAGAGGACGAGCGAAACCAGCGAAATGACGACGGAAATATTGACCGTGCGCACCGCCTGCGGAATGCTGGCGATCGCCTTGCTTTCGTCCGTTTCGCGTTGCGTTTTCATCGGTGACCGTGTACCCAGGTCAATATGCCACGAAGCCCGCAGGTGACGCGGGCTTCATGATGCCGATAGGAACTCGCGGCCCTAGCCGGAGCCGATATTAGCGGTCGCCCCCGAATGCAATCCGTGGACATTGCCTTCGGTGTCTTTGAACATCGCCCAGCCACCCCACGGTTCCGTCCGTGGTTTTTCCGTGAATTCGACATTTTTCTTCGACAGCTTGTCATGCTCGCCGTACACATCGTCAACCTCGAGAATCACACCGCTCGAACCACCGGTATGTTGCGGCGTCGCCTCGAGGACAAATGCGGTACTGCCTTCACCTTGTGGTGCGACGGTCACCCAACGGCCGTCTTCGCCCATGGACACGTCCATGGTCTTTTCCCACCCAAGCTTGTTCACGTAGAAGTCGATTGCACGATCCGGATCGGCAACGGGAAGCCTGACGACTGAGATGTACATCAGCGAGTAACCTTTCTAGCGCGAGAGGGGCAAAGGCAGTTCAGCGGCCACCGTAGCTTTCCTTGGTTTCTACTGACCTGAATGTGCCTCAGGTTAAATGGCCGCAAAGACCGCCAGCTTGCTGGCCAGCCGGACAAAGCCACAAATCAACCTGAGCGGAAATAGAGCCGTATGCATCTGACAACGCTCGCCGCCTTTGTCGCTCTCGAAGTCGTGCTCTGTTTCATCCCCGGTCCGGCTGTCATGGCGGTCGTAGGAGCAACCTTGCTCGGCAGGTCTCGCTCGGGGTTTGCGACTGCCGGTGGCATTCTGACCGGCAATACGGTCTACTTTCTTATTTCAGCATTGGGGGTCGCGTCGGTGATCGCCGCATCCCATAGGGCCTTCACCGTCATCAAGTTGTGCGGCGCCGCTTACCTTGCGTATCTCGGCATCCGCGCGATCCTGGCGAAAGAAAAGGATGTTCCAGCCGAGCTTTCGCCGCAGACGCGGGCCGCTCGTGGATGGGCGAACGGCACGGTCGTGCAGCTTTCCAATCCAAAAGCGCTGATCTTCTTCACAGCGATCTTGCCGCAATTCATCGATCCACGCGGGAACGTGCTCGTGCAAATCGTCATTCTCGGTTTCGCGGGGCTCGCGGTCGAGCTCGGTGTATTAAGCGTGTACGTCCTCGCAGCCAACCGGCTCACGGGCAACGGGATGGCCGCCCGGAGGCATGTGTGGGCGCAGCGCGTTGGCGGTGCGTTCTTACTTGGAGTTGCTGCGGCAGTCGCACGCGAATCCTAAAAAACCGCGCGGAAGTGGTCAGGGTTGGGCGTCGGTCCACCGCAAGTATGCAAATCCGGCGGGCGTCAGGCCGTCGCAGCGGGTGACATAAAAGGTCCGCGCGAGGATACCGTTCACGTAGTAGCTGCGCCGGCCATCGTCTTTTACCGTAGCGCATGCGTGGCTCAAGCGCGCTTGAAAATCAGGCCTTGAGTCGAGGGCCTCTTTATCAAAAAAGAACGCCGTCTGAGGCACGGCGCCCGTTGCCCACTGGCGCGCCTCGCGCCCTTGACGATCATAGCCGATCACCACGGGTTCAATGGCACCATAGTAATCGAGCACGCTCGACAGCCCGTAGCCGTCAGTCATCACCCAGGCATGCGCGGACGAGGATTCGCGGGCCATGTCGCGAGCGGCCGGCTCAAAGGCCCATATCTCGAATGGACCCTCATGGCGAAGCTGCAGCCCGAAGCTATGCTGGGCGACATTGTAGATCTGTAGTGGGAACGCCGCGACCGAGTACAGGAGCAATGCGATCGCTGCAGCAGGTACAACGACCAGCGCGTATCGCACGCCGCGCAAGAGCTCGTGCGCGCAAAGACCGATAGCAGCGATCAGCGAGATAAATGCGCCGTCGGCCCAATAGAACTCTACCGGCTCTCGCAGCGCGAGCAGCAGGCAAAGCGCTAAAAGCGGGGTTGCGGTCGCAAACACGATCCGGTCAGCCGGTGATGAACGCCGCGCCGTGCGGACAATGGCGACGATCGCGGCGATGAACACGCCGGGCGTGAGCACAAGCGCATACAACCCAAGCAACGAGAGGATGTTGCCGCCGTGGTATGTCGCGTCATGGCGTCCGAAGAGCGCAAAGCGCATTGCGCTCCACGCATGCGACGCATCCCACACGAGATAGGGTGCGATCAGCAGACAAAAGATCAAGAGCGCAAGCAGATCATAGCGGCGTCGCTGCGCACCACCACCCGCCCCTAGAAGCGCCAGCACGTAGGCGCAGCCAAGCGCCAGCAAGCCGCCGAGCACTCGTGACAGGAATGCAAAGGCGACGCTTACTGCGAGCGGCAGCTCGAAGATCGGGGCTGTATCAAGCGCCCGCAACGTCAAATACAGCGACAGGCTCCAGAAGAAGAGGTACGTGCCATCCGGTGTCGCGGTCGTGAACGCGATCATGGCGAACGGCGTGAGCGTCAAAAGCAGTGCGGCGGTCGCCCCGGCCCATGACGAGCCGGTCGCACGCGCCACAAACGCGTGCACGCACACAGCGGCGCCAAGGCCGCTGATCACAAACGGCAGCCGGACGAGCAGCGTGCTCTTGTGGCCTAAGGAGAACAGTGCGATGGCCCATGCGACCATCGGCGGGTGATCGTAATAGCCGTAGGCGAGTCGACGGCTCCACTCCCAATAGTAGGCCTCGTCGCCCGACAGCGGCAGGTGCGCAGCGGCGATGCAGCGGACCACTGTCGCCACGGCGATGATGCCCCACAGTATCACCACCGTACGTTGGGGCGCCGGCAGCGGGCTAAGACTCATCGCGTTCCGGGGTTAGCGACGAGCAGGAGGAACACATGCCAGAGCATTCACAGCACTTCTCGTTGAGTCAGGCACGGACCGCGCCGATCACACCGAATGATATCTCCTCGCTACTGCTACGCCACGGTAGTATGACGCTTGAATACTACGCGCTGCACGGACACGATGAGCAGACGCCGCATCGCCAGGACGAGATCTATGTGATCGCGACCGGTCACGGCTGGTTCCGCAGTGGTGACGAGCGCTTTTCGGTCAAAGAAGGCGACGCGTTGTTTGTCCCCGCGGGCGTGGAGCACCGGTTCGAAGATGTGAGCGACAAGTTTGAGACATGGGTGGTGTTTTGGGGTCCGGACGGGGGCGAAGGCAGCGCACGGTCATAGGTAAGCGACGCATGCCGCGAAAATCCGTGAGCGAGCTGATCCCTCGGGGGCCGAACGACGCCGCGGTTCGCGTCGGCTCGCGCACCGTGTCGCTCACCAATCTCAATAAGGTCTTTTGGCCGGATCTTAAGATCACCAAAGGCGACCTACTGCGTTATTACGCGAGCGTCGCTGATGTTCTCGTGCCGCACCTGCGCAGCCGCGCCATGGTGATGAAGCGCTACCCCAATGGCGCATACCAGCCGTTTTTCTTTATGAAGCGAGCGCCCGAGGTGCGCCCCGAGTGGATAGAGGTGTGCCGCATCCATCACTCCTCGGGCAACGTCATCGAGTTCCCCATGGTGCAAGACCTTGCATCGCTCTTATGGGTCGTCAATTTAGGCTGCATCGATCTCAACCAATGGTACGCGCGCTGCGACGATGTGGATCGCCCTGACTACTTGCACTTCGACCTTGACCCCGTGCCCGGCGCGACGTTTCCGGGCGTGATCGAGAGTGCGCTCGCCGTGCGCGAAGCGCTCGACGCGTTGCGCATGCCGAGTTTCGTCAAGACGACCGGGTCGCGCGGCATGCACATCTACGTGCCGATCGTCCGCGGACCCACGCAAAAGCAGGTCTGGACCTTCGCCAAAGCGCTTGGCATGAGCATCGCCGGGCAGCACCCCAAGCTCATGACGGCTGTCTATGCGAAGGCCAAACGTCCGCGCGGGCACGTGCTCGTCGACTACAACCAAAACGCATGGGGCAGGACGTTGGCGAGCATCTACTCCGTGCGGCCCACACGGCACGCGAGCGTCTCGACGCCACTCACTTGGCGAGAGGTCGAACAGGGCGTGCGCATCGAGGATTTTCGGATCGACAATGTGCCCGCGCGGGTGCGCAAGCTCGGCGACCTGTGGAAGGGGCTTTTGGCCGCACGCCCCAGAGTCAAGCTCGAGAAATACCTCTAGCCGCCGATGCGCGACATCTCCACCTTTGAAAGATCGGGGGTTAGCGCGGTCCGCAGCTGGGAGTAACGATCCTCGCGCCGACGCCAGATACGCTCGAGGCCTTCGAGGATGTCATCGTCCGCTGCCGTCGACCGCACAAGCGCCCGCAGATCATGCCCCGCGGTCGCGAACAGGCACGTATACAGCTGACCGTCTGAGGAGAGTCTCGCGCGCGTGCAGTCGCCGCAGAACGGCTGCGTCACCGATGCGATGACGCCAATCTCGCCTGCGCCATCAGCGTAGCGGTAGCGACGTGCGACCTCGCCAGGATAGTTCGGCTCGAGTGGTTCGAGCGCAAATGCAGCGTTGATGGTCGCTATGATCTCGGCGGCCGGCACGACGTCGGCGAGGCGCCAGCCGTTGGTCGTACCCACATCCATGTACTCAATGAAGCGCAGGATGTGACCCGTGCCGCGGAAATGCCGAGCCATGTCGACGAGTGTGTGCTCGTTCATGCCGCGCTTGACCACGACGTTGATCTTGATGGGATGCAAGCCGGCAGCGCGAGCCTGCTCGATGCCATCGAGCACGAGCGCAACGGGGAAGTCAACGTCGTTCATCGCTTTGAAGACCGCGTCGTCAAGCGAGTCCAAACTAACCGAAATACGCTGCAAGCCGGCCGCTCGCAGCGCCTGCGCTTTCCGCCACAGGAGCGAACCGTTGGTGGTCAACGTGAGATCGTGCAACCCGGGCAGTGTCGCGATCATCGCGACGAGTGTCTCGACATCCCGCCGCACGAGCGGCTCTCCCCCCGTGATCCGGATCTTCTCAACTCCGAGCGTGATGAACAAACGGGCGAGCCGGATGATCTCTTCGAAGCTCAATAGGTCGCGCGCCGGCAGAAAATGGAAGTCGCGACCAAAGACCTCCTTGGGCATGCAGTACGTGCAGCGGAAGTTGCAGCGATCGGTGACGGAGATGCGCAGGTCGCGAAGCGGGCGGCCCAGGGTATCGGAAACGGTCGGCATGGCGGGACTTGACACTTGCCGGAGTGCGCGAGTACCCCCTGCACCGTGCTCGGGACGCGGGGTTCCGAGCGCTGCAAGAGGGAGCATCTAATGAAGAGAGGGGTGGCAATGGTAGTTGCGCCGCCTGTCAGCGATGCACGCAGCATGGGTACAACATTAACGTACCGGGCTTTAGAGCGCGAAAGGCGAACGGTAACGATCCGGTCATTTGCCGATAACCGTGGTACGCCAGCCCGGTCAAGGATGAGGGATGTATGCCGCACGCTATCTGGTCAGGCTCGATCAACTTCGGGCTCGTCGCGATTCCCGTCAAGCTGTACTCCGCTGTGCGCAGCGGGAGCGATATCTCGTTCCATTTCTTGCACAAAAAGGATAAGGGGCGGATCAACAACGTCCGCACCTGCGAACACGGCCACAAAGTCGCGTGGGACGAACTCGCCCGCGGGTACGAATACGAAAAGGGCCAGTACGTCATCATGGACGAGGAAGATTTCAAGAAGGCGCTCCCCGAGGCCACGCAGTCCGTCGACATCGTCCAGTTCGTCGACCAAAAAGAGATCAACCCCATGCTCTACGACACCTCGTACTACTTAGAGCCGGACAAGAAGGGCCGCCACGCCTACGCGCTCTTGCGTGAAGCCCTCAAGAAGTCAGGCAAAGTGGGTGTGGCGCAGGTCGTCATACGCACGCGCGAACATCTGGCTGTCGTCCGCCCGGTGGGCGAGGCGCTTGTGCTCGAAACGATGCATTATGCTGATGAGATCGCACCGGTAGATCAATTCGAGCTGCCCGCGGCCAAAGAGAAAACGCCGGCGACCGAGATGAAGGCCGCGATGATGCTCATCGACACGATGTCCGAAAAATTTGACGCATCGAGCTTCCACGACACCTATAAAGAGAAACTCCTCACCGTGATCCAGGCGCGAGCGCACGGCAAAGCGCTGCCGAAGACCAAAGCGAAAGCGCCAGCGGCAACCAATGTCGTCAACATCATGGACGTATTGCAGCGCAGCTTAGAGGAACGCAGAGGCAAGCGCGCGGCTTCGAACGGCAAGCGGGTAGGCAAGCGTTCGAGACGCGAACTCGTGGCAAGCGCGCGCTAAGAGGGCTCGAACCTCCGTTCGACGAACATTCGTTCGTGGGCCAAGGACTTAAGGCCCAGCCGGAGGTGTATGGATGCCGTCCTTCCAGCTTTGGCGTGAGCGCGATTCCGCGCTCAAGTGGCATCTCTCGACGTCGATCGCTGAGTCCAAGCAACTGAGCCGCATAGAGCGTCGCGTGCTGCTGTTTCTGTTCGCGTACTACGACCGCACACGCGCGCGCATTGAGTACCCAGGACATCAGAGCTTCGCGTCACGGCACCACATCCAGCCCGACCAGCTCCAGTCGGCATTGCTGTCGCTCGAGCGCGCCGGCTTTGTCAAACCGCAACCCGCGCCCACGAATCTCTGGGCGTATTTGCCAAATGCGCTCTTGCTGCAAGAAGCCTACGACCGCGCTCGAACAGCGAGTCCCGAACTCTTCGAAGTCCTCTAACCGCGACGGCCGCGCACGACCGGCACGGGGCCTTCGCGCCTGACATCTTTTGGTTTCTTATCCGCGCGTAATCCGACGAACACGGGTTGGCGCATGATGCCCTCATCCGTCCACTCGCCGAACTTGACTTCCGCGACGAGCTGCGGTCGTATCCAATGCGAGGGCGAATTTGTGGGTGGCCGCTTGGCGAACGGACAGCGTGCGGTCGCGAGCGGCTTCATCTTTTTCATGACGACGTCAAGAAGATCGCGGTTGAAGCCGGTGCCGACATGGCCGACGTAGCGGAGCTCGCCAGCGTCGTAGACGCCCAGGATCAGCGCGCCGAACTGCTCGCGTGAACCGCGCGGGTCCGTCCAGCCACCGATCACCACTTCTTGCTCGAGGTGTGTCTTTATCTTCAACCATAAGCGCGATCGCCGTTCGATATAGGGCGAGTCGCGACGTTTTGCGATGATGCCCTCGAGCGCACGACGCTTGGCGAGCGTGTACAGCTTCTTGCCGTCGCCAACGACGTGCTTGGAAAGGATCACTTGCGGCGCTCCGTCGTGCATCAACCGCTGCAATGCGGCTTTCCGCTCCTCGAGCGGGCTGGACCGCAGATCCGTTCGCCCGGCATACAACAGGTCGAACACCGCGAAGGTCGCCGGCACGGAGCGTTCGAGTGCCGGATCGCTGTGCCGGCGATTGAGCCGCGGCTGCAGGCGCTGGAACGACGAGCGGCCCTCGCGGTCGAGCGCG
>JAFANK010000158.1 GCA_019232725.1 Vulcanimicrobiota bacterium
CAATCGTCGTTCATAAAGGGACTGGGGACGGCATGAAGACCTACGTCGCCTGCGGGGACATCAACGCACCGTAAGCGGCAGTTCGCTTAAGGGCACGCCGCCGGAAAGCCCGCATCGACCTTGATGAGGTACGATCCGTCGGGCTGACGCTCCCACACTTCGAAATAGCGGCCAGTCGCAGTGACTGGCTGCTTTCCTTTTTCCCTGTACGTGAATGAGTAGCGACCCGTTTCATACGCGGCGGAACCGAAAACAGCGACGTTGGTCGTCACAATGCTGCCGCCCGTGTACGTGGTCGTCTTGAGGTCATCCGCGGTCTGCTGCGCGATCGCAGCGCGCCCCCGCACGATCGGCCTTCCTGAGGACGGCATTTGTATGCCGTCCACCGCGTACAATGCTGCAAAGCCACGCGCGTTGCCAGCACGCAGTGCCGCGAGATACCGCCCGTTGCCTTTGTCGATCGCTGCCCGCGCTGCCGTTTCTTGAGCGTTGGCTGCGGCGGTGGCAGGCTGCGCCCAGAGTGCAATGCATACCGCAAGCACGAACGCATATGCGATGTGTAGGCGCACGGACGTCTTCATGGCGACCCTCCTCAACGAGCACTACCTGCTATTTTGAGCGGGAAAGTCCGCTACCGTCTGGAACGTCAGCGCTACCTCGGAGGGCAATACATGGGCGACCATTTTGCACGTCCGCGGATAGCCGTGTCTATCTGCGCGATGATATTCGGATTTTCCGCCTGCCTCGGAACCGCTGCGCGCGGGGACTCATTCGCACCGCCGAGCGGCATCGTCACGACGAATGCGTCACTCCAAGACGTTTTAGCCAAAGCGCGTAAAGCGGATGGATCGGATATCTCGTACCGCTCGCGCGTCGTCGACGGGCAAGTTCAAGCCTGGGGTATGAAGGGGACGTATCGCTCCATTGAAGCGGGTAGTAATTATGTGTCGCGTGTCGACTTCGGCATCGTGTCCTGGCAAGATGGGCGAGTCGACGGGCAGCCGTGGCGCCAAGACGAGAACGGTATGGTGATCCAACTCCACGATGCTCGAAACGCACAGGATGTGGAGTGGGATTCCATGACGCTTGCGCGGTTTGCTGAACACCCAGGCCCGACCACGCGGCTGCTGGGTGAGACGCAAGGACCGGGTGCCGCATACGTGGTCGAGGCCCAACAATCCCACGGGCGGCCGATGTGGCTCTTCATCGACAAGAAGACCTTCCTTGTGACTCGCACGGAAATTCCGTATGTCGGTGAGCGCGACTTTTACGTGTTCAGTTCTTTTCACACGTCGGGACCCTACACCGATCCCCAGCAGGTCCGGTTTAGCGATGGCCAAACGCGCAACGATATGGTTTTCCAGCTCACGACGAAGTACAATGCTCCGGTGACGCAGGCCGATCTCGCGATGCCGTCATCAAACGACAAGCTGGTTCGCTTTCCCGACGGCACGAACGTCGTGACGCTGCCGGCGTCAGTCGTCAACAGGGAAGGCCATTCCGTCTACGTCCCGGATCAGAGCTATCACAGTATTGGTTCGAACGGTGATATGAACTCCGACGCGTACATCGCGCACATGGCAGGCGATCCTCACATCTTGACGCGCGCAAGCGTCGGTGGCCACGATTACGAGTTCATGCTCGATTCGGGCGCACCAGGCATCTACATGAGTTCGGACGCGGTCGCAAAGCTCGGGTTGAAGAGTTTTGGCCCACAACAGATCACGGGTTCCGGCGGCTGGGTGAACTCGTATGCAGTCGTGCCCGAGATCCGCGTCGGTCCGATCACACTGACGAATGTCATCGCCTACGTGTTGCCAGACTGGCAGTACGAGCCCGATCCCGGCGTCGGTGCTATCGGTTTGATCGGGTACGATTTCATCGCCAACGCAGTGCTGACCATCGATTTCGACAAAGGCACCGTGGTTGCGACCAACCCGTTCCTGTTCGTGCCACCGGCTGACGCCGTTGCCGTTCCAGCCTCGCTGGATGACGGCGTCCCGCACGTCTCCATGCAAATTGGACAATCAACGGCTGATCGCGTGGTCGTCGACACAGGCTCGTCGCAATGCTTCATCCTGCCGCGCTTTGCCAACGCCCATCCCGACGACGTCAAGGATCAAGGCAAAGGCGTCGACATCACGCGCGCTCGTCTTGGCGGCGTCGATTGGATGAGCGGGTCGTACATTCAGATGTACAATTCGCTCGGCGGTGGAAACACCCAGGAACGTGTCACGGAAGTGAAGAGCCTGTCGCTTGCAGGCATACAGCTACAGGACTGGTTCATGGAGGAACTCGTCGCACCGCAAGGCGCCGCCGATGAGATAGGTCGCGATGAGGACGCGCTTTTGGGCTATTCGTTCCTCAAGTACTTCACCGTGTATCTGGACTATCCGCAAAACCAGATCTTCTTGTTACCGAACGCGTCTTTCCGAAAGGGCGGCCGGTAGGCTTGGGCGGAGCTTGCTGTCCCGGGCGATGCATAAGGGACAAAAGGAAAGCGTAGTCCCAAAAGGAACCCTTTCCGCCCACATGCCGTGAGGAGACCGCGTCCGTGACGTACTCGACCAAGCTCGTTTGCCCTATTCAGCGCACCATGGCGATGATCGCTGATAAATGGAAGGTGATCGTCATTGCCAACCTCGGCGACGGCACCAAGCGATTTCGCGAGCTGCAGCGCGCCATGGCCGGCGTCACGCCCAAAGTGCTCACGCGGCAACTGCGCGACCTCGAGCATGATGGTCTGGTCAGCCGCGTCGCCTATGCCGAGATACCGCCGCGCGTCGAGTACTCGCTGACGCCGCTCGGCCGTAGCCTCTTGCCCATCCTGCAGCAACTGCACAACTGGGCGGTCGCAAACTCTGAGACGCTGCTCAAACGCCAGTCCGAGCAGACCGGCGTTGCGGCTGAAGCGACGATGCAAAAGAGCGCCTGACCTTCAGGCGTGGTCCACACCAAGTTTCGATTTCAGCGGCCGATCAAGGTCATCTTCCGCGACCTGGACGGCATGCGCCATGTCAACCACGCGGTCTATCTCACCTACTGCGAAGCCGCACGTAACGAGTATTGGATTGAGATCACGGGGATCCGTAACGTCGACGAATACGACTTCGTGCTCGCCGAGCTGACCGCGCGGTATTTGGCCCCGGCACAGCTTGGCGACGAGCTGCTCGTGAGCTGTGGTGTGACGGAACTGCGCCGTTCGAGCTTTCTGATGGGGCATGAGATCTATAGAGCCGACACCGGCGAGCGCATCTTCGAGATGACATCGGCCCAAGTGATGTTCGACTATGAAGCTGGGAAGTCGATCCCGATCCCCGAGCAGCGCCGTAAACAGGTCGAAGAATACGAAGGCCGGTCGCTCTCCGCGGTCTAGACCCGCAGGTTCACGCCACGTTTGGTGAGCACAAACGCAATCCCGAGCGCGATCGCAGCGAGGACGGTGACCACAATGGCATCGACCCGCAGGTCGATGTCCACCATACCAGTGTATGATGAACGGAAGCCGTCGATCATATAGACCATAGGATTGACGAGCGAGATACGCTGCAACAGCGGCGGCAAGAGCGACAAGCTCGAGAAGACGCCACCGATGTAGGTCAGCGGCGTGATGACAAAGGTCGTGAAGATCGCAAGATTGTCCCACGTCTTGCCCAGCAATCCAGCGATCATACCGAAGGCCGAGAACAGCAAGGCGGTCACGCACATGAAGTACACATAGATCGCCAAATTGTGCGGCGCGGCGTGGACCAAGACGAGTCCGATGAGCATCACGAGATTGCCGATCACAAGCCCACGCAAGACCGAGCCCGTCAAGAACCCAACGACAAGCTCAGCAGACGACAGCGGCGCGATCAGCAGCTCTTGTATCGAGTTCATGAATCGCTGTTGAAAGAGCGATGACGAGGATTCGTCATAGCTCGATGAAATGACGTTGAGCATGACGAGTCCGGGCAACAGGAATTCCACGTACGGAACGCCGCCCAGCGTGCGGATGCGGGACCCGAGCGAGAGCCCAAAAATGAAGATGAAGAGCAAGGTCATGATGACGGGGGGCCACACGACTTGGTTGATGACCATATAGGTGCGTTTGAGTTCCCGGCGGATGAGCGCGCCTAGACCGACGTAATTAGTCACGCGTGCGTCGTCCGACGAGCTCGAGGAAGACGTCTTGGAGCGATTCCTTGCCGTGGCTTGCCATGAGCGCCTGCTTGTCCTCAAGCGCGACCAGCTTGCCGTGATTGACGATGCCGATGCGGGTGCACAGCATCTCAACTTCTTCGAGGTAGTGCGAGGTCATGAGAATGGTCATGCCGCTGCGATTGATGTCACGCAAGAAATCCCATAACTCGAGCCGGTATTCGACGTCCATCGCTGCGGTCGGCTCGTCGAGGATGAGCACGCGCGGTTCGTGCACGAGCGCGCGCGCCAGCGCAAGCCGCCGCTTCATGCCGCCGGAAAGTTGTAAGTAACTGGCGCGGCGCTTGTCGGTCAGCTCGAAGCGCTCGAGCAGTTCCCTCGCGCGTTGCTTTGCAAGCCGGAGTGGCATGCCATAGTAGCCTGCCTGGAAGGTGAGAATCTCTTCCACCGACAGAAAGCGGTCGAAGTTGAAGTCCTGCGGCGAAAGGCCGACGAGGCGCCTGCTGTTTCGGAAATCGCTGATGACGTCATGACCAAAAACGCTGATGCTGCCGCCTTGAATCGTGGCCAATCCCACGATGGCGTTGATGGTCGTCGTCTTGCCGGCGCCATTGGGTCCGAGAAACCCAAAAAACTCGCCGGGCGCGACGTCAAACGAGAGGTCGTCAACGGCGGTGATGGTCGCATAACGCTTGAGGAGATGACGGACGCGGATAGCGCTGGCAGCGCCGTCGTTAATAGTAGATCCCCAGCATCATCTTGGCATCCTCGCTCGCCATCGTGCGGGGATCCCATGGCGGCGCAAAGGTGAGATCGACTTTGGCGTCGCTGACGCCGGGGATGGACATGAGCGCGGCATGCACGGCGTTGATGAACATACCGGCCACGGGGCATCCTGGCGACGTGAGCGTCATCGTGACATAGACGATCGAGCCCTCGATGCGCACGTCGTAGATGAGGCCGAGGCTGACCATGTCGATGCCGATCTCCGGATCGATCACGTTGCGTAACTCATCGCGCACGCGCTCGACCGTGAGCGGTGTGTCGCTGGTCGCAGGTGCGGTTGCTGCCGGAGCGGGTGTGTCGTCGCTAGTCATACGTTTTGCCGTTTTACGCGGGGGGATGGCGGAGTCCTGCGCGAATGCGCTCGTCCATGACGACCGCGACGCGACACCTGACGCTCGGGCATTCTCCCGATTCAGATGACGCCTTCATGTTTTATGCGTTGGCCAACGGTCTCGTCCACACTGGTGGCTTTGCGTACGAGCATATCCTCAAAGACATCCAAACGCTCAACGAGTGGGCGAAGGAGGGCAAGCTCGACACGACAGCGATCTCCGTGCACGCGTATGCGTTCGTCGCGGAGACGTACGCCATTCTCAACCATGGCGCATCGATGGGCGGTGTCGATTACGGTCCGATGGTCGTGGCGCAGCGCG
>JAFANK010000178.1 GCA_019232725.1 Vulcanimicrobiota bacterium
CGAAGCCGATATAAGCAAAGAAGATTGTTCCCGCGCCTCGCATAATGCCGGACCAACCAAACTCGCCAAAAGTGCCAGTGTTAGGTGGGATGAAGGGCTGGTAGTTCTGCGCCTTCACGAACCAGGCGCCGACGCCGATCACCACCAGTACGACCGCTACCTTGATGACGACGATGACGGAATTGACCGCGGCCGACTCGCGAATGCCCCGCATCAGCAGCAGCGACAGGATGACGATCACAAATATCGCCGGCAGATTGATTATCCCGGAGGTGGTGGAGCCGTCGGCCAAGCGGATGGTTTCGCTAGGCGAGACAGCGAATCGCGCTGGCAAGTCGATGCCCCAACCGTGCAGCAGCGAGACCACATAACGCGACCAACTGACCGACACAGTGGCGGCGCCGACGGCGTATTCGAGCATGAGATCCCAGCCGATGATCCAGGCGATCATTTCGCCCATCGTCGCATAGGCATATGTGTAAGCGCTGCCGGCGACCGGGATCATGCTGGCCAGCTCGCTGTAGCACATGCCGGCGAAGGCGCAGCCGACTGCGGCGACGACGAAGCTCAGCACCACGGCCGGTCCGGCATTCTCGGCTGCGGTGATGCCGGTGAGGGAGAACAGACCTGCGCCGATGATCGCGCCAATCCCCAAAGCCACGAGGCTGGGGGCGCCCAGGGTGCGGCGAAGGCCGCGAATGTCCTCGCGGCCCTGATCGCGCAGGAACTGGACCGACTTCCGCGCGAATAGCGAAGCTGTTTCCGCCATTCCTGTGCTCCTTTTGGGCCTGCTGCCGCTCTCCGGCCGATAGACTATTCAACACCTGATATACAGACTCGTGCTCGCAATCGCGACGCGGCGTTCCTCCTTGCTGCGGCTGCGTGTTAGACAGCGGCCCGAGCATTGGAGTGACGCGTTGATGAACAAGCCATCCCCGACGACGAGCCTGGAGCGTTTCTTTGAGGCCCCGCTCGCCGAGACCGACCCGGAGCTCGCCGCGGCGATCGGGGCAGAGGTCGGACGCCAGCAGGATGGGATCGAGTTGATTGCGAGCGAGAACATCGTCTCTGCGGCGGTGCTCGAGGCGCAGGGGAGCGTGCTGACCAACAAGTATGCCGAGGGCACGGTCGGGCACCGCTATTACGGCGGGTGCGGCTTTGTTGATGTGGCCGAGCGATTGGCGATCGAGCGCGCCCGGCAGTTGTTTGGGTGCGCTTTTGCGAATGTGCAGCCGCATTCTGGGGCACAGGCCAACCAGGCGGCTTTTCTGGCTTTGATTTCGCCGGGGCAAACAATCCTCGGGATGAGCTTGGACGCGGGGGGACATTTGACCCATGGCGCCTCGCCCAATCTGTCTGGCAAATGGTTCCGCGCCGTTCAGTATGGGGTGCGGCGCGAGGATGGGATCCTTGACTACGAGCAGCTCGAGCGGCTTGCCCATCAGGAGCGGCCGCGGCTGATTATCGCCGGCGGCTCCGCTTATGCGCGCTTCATCGACTTTGTCCGGATCAGACGGATTGCGGACGAGGTCGGCGCCTTCTTGCTGGTGGATATGGCGCATTTCGCGGGGCTGGTGGCGGCCGACCTGTTCCCGAGCCCGCTTCCGCATGCGCATGTGGTGACGACGACGACGCACAAGACCCTGCGTGGGCCGCGGGGTGGGATGATCCTGAGCAATGACGTGGAGCTCGGCCGCAAGATCAACGCGGCGGTTTTTCCGGGGCTGCAAGGCGGGCCGCTGATGCATGTGATCGCTGCAAAAGCAGTGGCTTTTGGTGAGGCGTTACGGCCGGAGTTTCGCGCGTATCAAAAGGCGGTGGTGGAAAATGCGAAGGTTTTGGCCGAGAGCCTGGCCGAGCGGGGGCTCAAGATTGTGACTGGCGGCACCGATTGCCATCTGATGCTGGTTGATCTGCGTCCGAAGCGGGTCACGGGCAAGGCGGCGGAGGCGAGCCTCGAGCGTGCGCGCATTACCACCAACAAGAACGCGATTCCGTTCGATCCGGAGAGACCAGCGGTCACGTCGGGACTGCGGCTCGGCGCTCCGGCTGCCACGACGCGAGGCTTTGGACCTGAGGAGTTCCGGCAGGTGGCGGGGATGATTGACGAGGTGTTGGAAGGGCTCGCTCGCTCGAATAACGGCAGCAATGAGGTGGCGGAGAGGGCGGTGGCGGCACGCGCCGAGGCGCTGTGCGCGCGCTTCCCGATCTACCGTAGCCTGATGCTCAAGCGTGCCTGAGCGACGATGCGCTGTCCGTTTTGCGGCCATGACGACACACAGGTAAAAGACAGCCGACCGGCGGAGGATGGGGCGGCGATTCGCCGGCGGCGGTTCTGCATCAGTTGCGGCCAGCGCTTCACCACCGTCGAGCGGGTGCAGTTGCGGGAGCTGATCGTTTTGAAGTCGGATGGACGGCGCATGCCGTTCGACCGCGACAAGCTCGCGCGCTCGATTCGGATAGCGCTGCGCAAGCGGCCGATTCAAGAGGATCGGATCGAGCGGATTGTGAGCGGGATCGTGCGGCAACTGGAAGCCAGCGGCGAGACCGACATTTCCAGCAAGCAGATCGGCGAACTGGTGATGGAGACGCTGAAAGAAGTGGATTCAGTGGCTTACGTGCGGTTTGCGAGCGTCTATCGCAATTTTCGTGAAGCCAAGGACTTCGAGGCGTTTCTGGGGTCGCTGGGCGAGGCGACCTGATGGCGAGCGCGGACGATGCGGGCCACATGCGGGCGGCGTTGGCCCTGGCGAGGCGCGGGATAGGGAACACGGCGCCGAACCCTTCGGTTGGTTGTGTCATCGTGAAGGCGGGCAGGGTGATCGGCCGGGGTGTGACGGCGCCTGGGGGTCGACCGCATGCGGAAACGGCGGCTCTCGGCATGGCGGGCGAGGCGGCGCGGGGGGCGACGGTCTATCTCACGCTCGAGCCATGCTCGCATTGGGGACGCACGCCGCCTTGTGCCGAAGCGCTCGTCGCCGCTGGGGTTGGGCGGGTGGCGATCGCCATGGCTGATCCGGACCCAAGGGTCAATGGCGCCGGTGCGCAACG
>JAFANK010000322.1 GCA_019232725.1 Vulcanimicrobiota bacterium
GCTCCCAGTGTGACCACGGCAGAGGTGGAGGCCCCGATTGTGCCGAGCGTGAGCGCGATGGCGACGACGTAGACGCCGATCGTCTTGGCGTAGTCGAGCGAGCGCATGATCGTGGGCAAGCGCAGGTCGCGCCTGCCCGCTTCCTCAAGCGAGACGAACGGACGGTCTTGCCAGGCATGGGCGGCGCGTTCGATGAGGATGCGACCCGATGCGTTGACGATACCGGCCAAGAGCCAAATGACCGTCAACGCGATGGCCCGTGTGCTTATCTCACGGGCCAGTCCGGCGCCGGCAGGCAGCGCACGCAGCGCGACGATCACCGCGAGGGCCCAGGCGACCAAGATAGCCCACGTCAAGAGCCAGTCTGCAAGAGAGAGCACGGTGCGGGTGACGCGCAAGCGCGACCGCACTGCGCCAACGCCCTCAGCGTCCATCGTTGCTTCGTCTGTCAAAGCGAGGCGATCCTCGATCGCGTGGCGCTGGCGTTTGACGATCGCCTTGAGCGCCAACAGCAAGAGGCTGACGATGGTCACTGCGACTAACGCCAGCAGGATCGCCTTGATGATGTCGCCGGTCGATGCCGGATGGCGCTGGCTCAGCGCTTCCTTGAGAACGCTCTCCAGCGTCGTGGCCCACTGCTGCGCGAGCTCAGCGGTCGTCGTGCCGTTGTATTTGGCGTCTTGTTCGGTAAGCGTCAAGATGGGCACGGTGGGTGCACCGCTGCGATCGGTCGCCGACAGGGTGAGATAGCCGTTGTGGGCGCCTATTTTCACCTCGAACGTCGACGGATCGTATCGGGTCGGCGGGGGCTGGAAGAGATCGCTGACGCCGGTCGGGGGAGGGACGACGTCATCCAGGTGATCTTTGATGACATCGATGCGCGCAGCGACCGGCGGATATGCATTCGGATCTCGGCTGGCGGGCGCGCTGATGTCGAAGAGCCGTAAGCCTTCGAAATACAGGGGTGCCACTTCGAGCGTGCCGGCGCGCTTGATCTGATACTTACGCGCGATCCCGCCCGGATTCTCCGTCGGCAAGCCGGCCGGTAGGTGCTGGCTCGCGCACGCAGCTACAACGAGCGCCACAAGAGCGATACAACAGCGCAGTATTCTCATCGAATCGGATAGCTGATCAGTATCGCCCCCGCCACGAACAAGACCGCGGATCCAAGCAGCATGGCAGTGGTCGCGACCGAGCGCACCTCGAATTTCGATCCGACGCCCGCGAGAAACGAGACCGAGGCGAATAAGACGGTCATGAGGACATACCGGTCCGCAGTCTCATTCGCGCTGACGCCGGCTTGGAAGTATCCCGCCGCGTCGTTTTCCAGCGCTTCAGCCCGGCTCTCCGCTGCCACGTGGTACGCGGGCATCACGAATGGCGAGCTCGGAGCCCGCACGTTTGACATGGGCTTTTGGTCAAGCCATGCTCGTACCGCGACCTTCAGGCGCTCGGGAAAGCGTTGCGAAAGAAAATTCGCCAATGTCGAGCGCTGCGCCAGAGCGCTCTCGTATGCGACGAAGAGATTGATATCGACCATCGTCTGCCGGTTTGCCAGGCCCGACTGGCGCAGCGACTCGACGCGCGTCGCGTTGGCGCGAGCGTACATCTGGGCCTGTGCGTTGCCCCAGCGCGCGGACTGATAGGCGCACCAGGCAGATAATACCGATGCGACCGAGATCAGGACGACCGCCCACAGCTCGAGGCGGCGATTGGTTCTGTCCATGCGCCGGGCTTCTTGATGTTGGCGGGAATCCTTTGCCCTGCGCTATCATTGCGCTAGGATGCCGCAACAGCACGCCCCAGCGATCACGGTCGTGGTCAAGCCCAACGCCAGATTGCAGGCGATCACGTTCGAGGATGGGACCGTAGTGGTGCGCGTCCGGGAACCGGCTCACGAGGGCAAAGCGAACGACGCGTGCCGCCGCGCGCTGGCACGCGCGCTCGGGGTCGCGCCGTCGAGTCTCAGACTCACCCGAGGGCACCGGGCCAAAGTAAAAGTATTCGCGGTCCTGTCGCTGACTGCGGCAGATCTCGCCGCGCGGGTCGCGCGACTAGCGGGCTAGCGCCCCGATTGTTGCGTTGCGACGGTTTCCGGGTGGACGGCGTTTTGCGCGTCCAGGATCAATCCAAGCACGGTCTCCAGCTTGTCGTTGACATCGGCGCTCAAGCGCGAGGCCTCAGACAGCTCGAGGATGAGCCGGTCTTTCGGCCAGCCTGAGCGCGAGACCGTCAGGCTCAGCGCAGGGCAATCGTCTTCCCGGATGTCGGCCGACGCCTCGGCGATGAGCGGCATCGCCGTCGTGAGCTGGCGTTCGTCTTCGCCAAGCAGCGCAGCCGCGTGGTGGAGCGGCTCGTCTTGCGAGTCGAGGATCCAGCTCGCCTGCGCGAGATCGTTGCGCACGCGCTCGCTCGTCGACGCTGAAAGGTGCGCCAGGTCGCCGCTGCGCCGCAGCGCCACGATCATGTCGGCGTATTTTGTGCGGGTCGCCGCGGTGTCGTGCAACGCGGTCGACGCTGCGTGCGCGGCGGAGGTAGAAAAGCGCACCTGATCCAGCGTCTGGCTCAGCTGAGCGCGCTGCGCATCGCAGCCTGTTGCTTGCGCGTCCGCCGGGTTGGATTGGCGGAGGTATGCCACGAGCAGTGCGGCGCTGGCCACGACGGTCACGCCGGCGATCGCGAGCAGCCGTTCCGGCGTGGTCATATGAGCGTCGTTCCACAATGCATGCCTGTATGACTTGGCTTACAGCGACCGCATTACAAGGCTCACTGTGGCGACACTCGCACGAGCGCTGACACAAATCTGCCGTGAAGCCGGTCGCATCAAAAGCCGATACCAACTATATCGCTTCGTCCTCGATGTGAGGGTTGCTCGTTGTTCGATTCCGTCAAGAGGTTCTTGCTGCGGCGGGCACCGGAGCGCTATTCGCGACGGTGGCCCAGGATCGCGGTCGCAGAACCGGCGCAGGTGAAGCTGCAAACCGGCGACGACAAGCCGGTCATCGTCAACCAGCTGTCCGTCGGCGGCGCGCGCATTCAGACGACCGCCCCGCTCCGAGCGGGCGATAACGTCGAATTACGTTTTGACCATATCGGGGGTAAGCCGCAGAGCGTGGCGGCCCGGATCGTCTACTCCCTGCGTGAGAATCCCGGCTACTATTTCGCCTGTGGACTGTGCTTTTTGGGGCTCAAGCCGCACGAGACCCAGTGGCTGGCATCGTTCATCGCCGCCGAGCAGGCGCGCCGCCGCGCCGCTGCCGCCGCGCACGCGGCCGACACCGCCGCCAAATAATCCCTAGAAATCAAATGTAGGGGCGGCACTTTACGTGCCGCCCATGTAGGGGCGGCACCTTACGTGCCGCCCATCCCATATGACGCGCGATTGGGCCGCTCAAGCGTGACACAAATCACGTGTGCGCAGAGTCATACCCCAAAGGAGACCTCTGCTCATGACGGCGGCTTACCGGAGCCTCGTATGCTGAGCTCGCTGCGGAAG
>JAFANK010000325.1 GCA_019232725.1 Vulcanimicrobiota bacterium
TCGTCCCCACTTGTGCAAGCGGTTTGAAGCGTGAGGGCACGGAGACGATCGGTCCCGATTCGGGCACGAGTTCGACCTGCTTGATGATGCCGAAGTTACTGCTTTCACTCGCGACGCCGAGCGGTGTCACGAGCGACACTTCCGTGCCGCTTTCTTCCGGCGCGACCAGCCGGAAGATCGGTTGGTTGACTAAAAACGAGTAGTCACAATTGGGATGCGATGTCGCAGGCGTCGGCGTTGGGGCCGCGATGTAGGGCGTGACGAACGTCAACACCAAGCCGGCGGCCACGGCGAGGACCATCCTATTGGGCATGCGTCCATCTTCGCACGGGATGATAGGACAGACCTCGTGGTCGCCTCGGGCTAGTCCTCACCGCGGTCGGCGCGGCGCATCGCGTAGCCGACCAACGCCGCGACGACGAGGATGAGGACCAAAAACGCCAAGGTCAGTCCCGGAGAAGTACCGAGGCCCGAAAGCCACGTCAGAAAACTCGGGCTTGGGGATGGCGTCGCCGGCGGCGACGCGAGCGGTGCTGGCCCTTCGGGAGCCAAGGTCGGCATCGGCGTCGATGTGCCTTCAATGGCCGTAGCCGTCCGGTCGACAGCGGCGACGACGGCATCGCCGAAACGCCCCGTCTGCATGTCAGATTCAAAGGTCGCATTGATGACGTCGAGCGCGCTGGGAGCGATCGTGTCGAATCCTGGCGTCTGCTCGACCGCGAAGTGCCATGCGGTCTGCCCTCGCCCCATCCACACGATCGCAGCGATGCGCCCCGTGACGTTCATGGTGCGCGCTATCGAAAAGGCAAGATCTGGTGACGGCTGGCCCTGTTGCTCCGCAAAGAGCACGACCGCTATTCCCTTGCCAGTCGCGGTTTCGAGCCGCTGGTCGCGAGCCAGGATAGTTGCTGCCTGCTGCGCGTCGAGCGCTCCGAGCCGGTCGCGAAGGTAGTTCGTCGCCGCCGGCGCGATTCTCGACCCCACCTCCATCGCGCCGGCGATGCGATTGACGAGATCCACGAGCGAATCGCCCGGACAGCAATACTGGATCGTGTCGGCAAGCTGACGGCGCAGCGCGATTTGCTCGTCATACGGTACCCAGCGCTGCGCTCGCGCGCCGAACAACAACGCCGTCTGGCTGAGCCCGGTGGCGACCCACACGATCGCGCCATAACGGCCGGCGGCGACGCGATCGGCGGTCGCGACCCCATTCGTCTGCACGGTCTGTCCGGGTGCGCCCCGCACGACTTCAACGACGACGATTTCGCCTGTGGCCCCGTAGAGCTGGTCGTTGCGTGCGTCGATCTGCGCGATGACCACCGCCGGCACGATACCGTTCTCGTCGACTACGGTGCTCTGATCTGCACGTGCTGTGGCGTCGCGTGCAAGTGCTACGGCGAGCATGACAAAGACCGCCGCTGCACAGTGCACGCCGCATCGGGGCACGCGCATCATCTGCCGCACCGTTCGCCCGCGTCGTGCGCGCTGACCTGCAGGCGGCAAGGAACGGCTGGCGCTTCCTTGAAAGCGCCCGCGTCACGCTTCGCCCGTGCACGCCGGCGGGCGGAAAGGAAGAAGAGATGCACGCTCCATCGGTCGACCACGATCTGCATGACGTCGCCGCGCGTTTTGACCTGTTGCAACATCCATTCTACCAGCGTTGGGCGCAGGGATCGTTGACACGCGCCGAGCTTGCCTATTACGCGCTGCAATATGGGCACGTCGTCCGAGCCATTCCGCGCTGGCTCCAAAATGCAGCTGGCCAGGACCAGACGCACGAAGCCCAGTTGCGCACGCACGCGGCTGAGGAAGCGACGCACGTGCGGATGTGGGATCGCTTTGCGCAAGCGCTGGGGTGCGACGAGACCCAGATCGCCACGTCAGTTCCGAACGCCGCCACTGCAGCATTCATCGCCACCGGAGACGACCTCACGGCGCAGGGCCATGGGCCGGCCGTGGTGTGGTCCATCGAAGCGCAATCGCCAGCGGTTTCCGCCGAGAAGTTGCGCGGGTTGCGCGCCCACTACGGCATCGACGTTGACAATGGCGGCGGGTACTTCGCCGTGCATCAGGAGCTCGATCGCGAGCATGAGGCCGCCTTACGATGCTTGATCGGTGAGTCGGGTGCCGTGGGCAGCGCCGCTGCCCCTTCGGTCGCCGTCTCGATGCTCGCGGGTATGTGGGACTTGCTGACCGCCGCCCAAGCTGCCTAGCGAAAGCCCACGAGGGCGGCGTGATACAGTACCGGTTGCGCCGCCTGTGGGCGCGCTATCTCGACGGCGTCCGCGAGCGCTACCGGCTGCTCATGACGCCGACGCACCGAGGGTTCTTCCTGCCCTGGCTTGCGTATCTCGTCTTCGTCGCGGTGGCTTTCCGCTTCGAAACCGACCTCATGTTGCTCGCCGTTCTCGTCATACACGCCTGCGATACGCCTTCCATGGCGCGCTTAGAGCACGAGGGGCTTGTGCTACCGCTCGTCATGGCGTTGGCGATCGTGGTCATGATGGTGTCGCTGATCCCCGTGCAGAAGGGGTACGCCCGTGCCGTTCCGCTGTGGATCGGCGAAGCATTGCTCACGCTTTTGCCGATCAGCGCGGTGATGACGCTGATCGGTCTCGCATTTTATTGGACGGATCTCAAATACGCATGTAGCTAGCGCTGCGCATATGCCTGAACCATCTCGCGGATGCGTGGATGATCGCCCTTGACCGTTTTGATCCAGCGTGAGAACGGCGG
>JAFANK010000004.1 GCA_019232725.1 Vulcanimicrobiota bacterium
GCGATGGTGCGATGCCGCAGCGGATCGGCGCTCGTACGCGAGATGAACACGAGCGGCCCCATCATGAAGACCGCTATCAGCATGCGATAAGCGACGATCGTGAACGTCGATCCGCTCGCGAGCTTGTAGAGCACCCCCGCGGTCGATAACGCGGCGATGCCGACCGTGAGGAGCGCATACCGCGCAAGCGTTACCTTGACGCTCGCGGTCTGCGCGGAAACGCTCAATCGGGCTTCGCGCGCTCCAGCGCCCGCTGGCGGATGCGTTCCTCGTAACGCTTGCGCGCGTTGTCGTAGCGCCGTTGCTCTTCAGCGCCCTGCGGGATGACCGGCGGCACCGCAACCGGCTTGCACTGCTCGTCGAGCGCGACGAAGATCAGCGTCGCCGACGCGACATGCGTGCGCTCGCCCGTCACCAAGCGCTCAGCCTCGATGCGCACGCCGACCTCCATCGAACTGCGATGCGCGTAGTGCACGGAGGCTTTCAGCACGACCATGTCCCCGAGATGCACGGCACTGCGGAAATCCAGATGATCGATCGCCGCGGTCACGCAGATGTGTCCGGAGTGACGGATTGCTGCTGCAGCAGCGGCCTGATCGGCGAGCTTCATGATGACGCCGCCATGGATATTTCCCATTGGGTTTGTATCCGCGACCTCGACCAGCGTCGCAAGCTCCACAGCCGATTCGGCCACGGCTCTACCAGCCAGCTCTTTGCTTTGCGGCTCCTGCATGGGCGGGCTTTCGCGGGGACGGAGGAGAAACCCGGCACTCGCCAACGGCGCCAAGCCAGGCGACGAATCCCACATCACACCTCGTCTGCGCCCGAAACTTTTGCTGGGCCGAACGGTACTATCAAGCGACGGAGGTTGAGCGGATTATCGCGCAGCTGACGGACGAGGAACTCGTGGCCCTCGTCCTGCGAGGAGACGGTTCGGCCTTCACGCCGCTCGTCGAACGGCATAAGCGGGGCATCGTGAATTTCGTCTACGCCCTCCTCCGCTCGCCGGAAGAGGCCGATGACATTGCCCAGGAGACGTTCCTACGAGCCTACGCACACTTGAAGACTTTCAACCCGCAGCTCGGCAAATTCTCCACCTGGCTGTATCAGATCGCGCGCAACACCGCGCGGACGCAAGCGATGAAGGCGCGCCGCAGACCGCCGACCGAGGACCTTTTTGAAGACGAGACGCTTGAGCAGAAGCTGCCCGATCTGCGGCCGGATGCCGCACCAGAAGACCGCCTGCTCGCCCGTGACGACGAGCGACAGCTGCGAGCGGCGCTTGCGCGCATTCCGGAAAAGATGAGGACCGCGCTCGTGCTCCGTTACTATCGCCACCTCGAGTATCAAGAAATCGCCAATGTCATGTCGGTCTCGCTTGGCAATGTGAAGACGCTGATCCACCGGGGAAAAGCAGCGCTCGCTCGCGAGCTGCATGTCGCAGACGCACAGCGGGCTGTTCGCCCGGATATGCCGGAGGTAACGCATCGTGAAATGCTCTGCGTGTAGAGAACGCTTGCCCGCATATCAGGATGGCGTGCTGGCCGCAGGGGCCGTTGCCGACCTCGAAGCGCACCTCGCTTCGTGCGAAGGGTGCCGCGCGTTTGCAGAAGAGATGATGATCGTCGAACACCGTCTCGCGCGCTTGAGCACGATCGAGCCGCGCGCTGATTTCACGCAAGCCGTGATGCAACGGATCTCCGCTTTGCCCGCACCGGCGACGCAGCCGCGTCTGCACATCTGGTGGCTCGGCGTGTACGATGCGCTTGCATGGGTGGTGGTCGCGCTGCTCGCAGCGACCGGCTTCTTGCGCTGGAAGACGATCGTCGCCGAAGGCGGCGTGCTGTTCGGCAAGCTCGCGCTCTGCGGCGGAGCGCTCTATCGTATCGCTGACCATTTCCATCTCACCACGCTCGCGCTCTTCGGTGGTCTCATCGAAGGCGCGGTGCTGCTGGCCTTGCTCTATGCAGGACGGCATTATCTGGCCGGCGTCCGCACGGCCGCCCTCTCGGGAGCCCACACGTCATGACCGCACAAACCGCTCGTCCGTCCGACAACACCCCAAAAAGGTCGCGTTTTCGCAGCGCCGCGACCCTCGCGGTGGTTGCAGCCGTCGCCATGGCGATCGTCTTCGGGCACGGCACCCCTGCGCGCGCGTTTGCAGGCGAGGATTCCAGTGACGACATGGTCGTCTTCGGCGGCCAG
>JAFANK010000161.1 GCA_019232725.1 Vulcanimicrobiota bacterium
CTTGAAACGACGCAATGGGCTGGCCGAACTGCTGGCGCTCTTTGGCGTATTTGGACGCTGCATCGTAGCACGCTTGCGCGAGCCCCACCGACAGCGCTCCTACGCTGATGCGTCCGCCGTCGAGGATGTCGAGGAATTGTTTGAAGCCGCGACCGCGGACGCCGAGCAAATTCTCTTCGGGCACCTGCGCGCCCGCGAACGTGAGCTCGCGGGTGTCGGACGCGCGCCAACCCATCTTCTTGTAGGGGGGCGCTTGGCTGTAGCCCGCCGTGTCTTGCGGCATGATGATGTTGCTGATCTCCGGTTTGCCGTTTGCGCCAGGACCGGTGACCGCCGTGATCGTCACGCCGCCGGTCATCTGCGTGCCGGCATTGGTGATGAAGCATTTAGAACCGTTGACCGTCCACTGGCCACCGCCCAGCGTCGCGGTCGTTTTGGTCGCGCCTGCGTCTGACCCCGCCTGCGGCTCGGTCAGACCAAAGGCCCACAGTTTTTCACCACGCGCGAGCGGCACGAGATAGCGCTGCTTCTGGTCTTCGGTGCCGAACTGAAAAAATGGTTGCGTGCCGAGTGAGACGTGGGCGGCCATCGTGATGCCGACCGATGCGTCCGCGCGACCGATCTCCATCACCGCAAGCGCATACGATACGGTGTCTGCGCCGGCGCCCCCGTACTCTTCTGGAAACGGCAGACCGAGCAACCCGAGCTCGCCCATCTTGCGGACCGTCGCAAGCGGGAACTCCGCCTTTGCATCCCACTCCTGCGCGTGCGGCGCGACTTCACCGTCTGCGAACTCACGACACAGTTTGGCGACGTCTTCTTGTTCCGGCGTCAGGTCGAAATCCATGGCGCCAACACTTAGCCAGTCTGCCGGTCCGTCCCCACCCGATAGGGCGGCACCGGCGGGCGGCGAATACGCCCGCACAGATGGCCATTATCCCCACTGTTGGCTTTGCGTTGGGCCGGGCGTGATCGTCTTCCAAGACGTCAGCCTCGTGTATCCCAACGGGGTGCATGCCCTGACCGAAATCAGCCTCACCGTCGCACGCGGTGAGTTCCTGTTCCTCGTGGGCAGCTCTGGCCAGGGCAAATCCAGTCTGCTCAAGTGCGTCAACCGCGAGGTCCGCCCAACCGAGGGCGAGGTCATCGTGGATGGCCATGGGCTCGGTGATCTGCGGCCACGAGCCATCCCGTTTTTGCGCCGCAAAGTCGGCGTCGTCTTCCAAGACTTCAAGCTCTTGCACCAAAAAACGGTCTGGGAAAACGTCGCGTACGCGTTGCAGGTGACGGGCGCCAGCTCCCGCGACGTGCTGCGCCGCGTGCCCCGCACGCTCGAGCTCGTCGGCATCGCGCACAAGAGCAAGATGTTCCCGCACGAACTATCTGGCGGCGAACAACAGCGCACGGCGATTGCGCGCTCGCTCGTCAACAATCCGCTGATCTTGCTGTGCGACGAGCCGACCGGAAATCTCGATCCCGACACGTCGAGCGAGATCATGGCGTTGCTCGCACGCATCAACGCCAAGGGCACGACGATGATCGTGGCCACGCACAACCAGGCGATCGTCGATCGCATGCGCCGGCGGGTCGTGCGCTTGGTGAACGGCCGCATCGCTCGCGACGAGGAGCGCGGCCGCTACCATGTTGGACTGGGGTAGAGTCCGGTTCTTCTGGGCGGAAGTCGCGCAGAACTTCACGCGCAACATCACGATGGCGCTCACCGCTATCGGGACCATCGCCATCGCGATCGTCCTGCTCGGCGTGTTCTTGTTCTTGCGCACCTCGTTCAACATCGTGATGCAGAACTTTGTCGGACAGGTGGCCGTCGCGGTCTATCTGCGCGAGGATGCAACCGGACCCCAGGTCAACGCACTCGTGCAAAACGCCAAGGCCGATCCGCGTGTGGATAGCGTGCGCTTTGTGACCAAAAAACAGGCCTTCGCAAACCTGCGCCGGACGCTGCGCGGGCAGTTCAACCTCAACGTGCTCAACAACAACCCGCTGCCGAACACGATCGTGATCCACACGCGCGAGCCGGCCGACGTCCCGGTGATCGCTTCTGAGCTGCAACACAAGCCAGGCGTGGCGGTGGTCAACTTTGGCAGCGACGTGACCACACGGCTGCTGCGCGCGGAGGCGTTGTTCTCAGCCATCGGTGCGGGCATCATCGCATTGTTGCTGCTGTCGACGTCACTCATCATGTATAACACGATCCGCCTAACCGTCTTCGCTCGGCAGCGCGAGATCCGCATCATGCAACTGGTCGGCGCCACCGGTTGGGCGGTCCGCTGGCCCTTCATCTTCGAAGGCATTTTGTCAGGCTTGGCCGGTGCGCTCATCGGCCTAGGCGCGTTGCAGTTCGGCTATCGTTCGTTTGCTCCCAAGATCATTGTCAATCTGCCATTCATCCCTTTTAACATCACGCAAGTTCCGTTGCACCATCTTGCCCTCGAGCTGCTTTTGGTCGGCGCGCTGGTCGGGATGCTCTCGAGCTTGTTCTCCGTCAGCAGGTACCTGCAAACGGCATGACTCCCGATTCACAAGGGCCGCTGGCCCTCGGCGTGCGTCTGCGGCGCAGGCTGTGCCGAACGCCGGCGCTGCTTGCCGCGGCTTTGCTCGCATGCGCAGCGCTGGCGCATTCGCCACGACCTCCCATCTCCGGAGTTGTAGCGCTCATGGCGGCGCCGGCTGCCGCGGCAACGGCCGAACCGCTGTCGGCGAAGATCCGCGAGAAACGCGCCCTGATCGAGGCGACCCAACGCAAGCTCGAGGTAAGCCGTCACAAGCTGCATGTCGCTCGCTTCAAGGAGCAGACGATCGCCCAGCAACTCGACGACGTGCAGAACAGTATGGCCCGCATTCGGATGGACCTGGAAAGCTTGCGCGGCGTCATCGCGCGCAACCAATTGCGTCTGGGCATTAGGCGCAACCAGCTGCAGGCAGCTCGCGACAGCCTCAACCGTCATCGCGATGCGCTCAATCATCGCGTCGTCGACGTCTACGAGTATGGCAACACCTCGTACTTGGACGTGTTGCTGAGCGCCACGTCGTTCATCGATTTCATCGAACGCTGGGATTTTGTGCGCTACATCCTGCACTCGGATGCGCAGCTCATCGCGAGCGTCAACATCGAGCAGGCACGATACGAGCGGCTCGTCGGCCAGCTCGAAGCCGCGCAAGCCGCGCTGCTCAGCGCGAAAGAGGAACAACTGCGCCGTAACGACCAGCTCGCGGTGCTGGCCGGCGAACGCCGGCAGCTGCTCAATATCGCACAGAGCCAGCGCTCGGTCATCGCGCAACAAGTCGACGAACTGGAGAACCTCAGCGCCGCAGAAGAAGCGCGGTTGCAAGAGCTGATCCGCGAACGGCAACGCCAAGAGGAGCTCGCAGCGCTGCGCGCCCGACTCGCGGCCGCGCAAGCACGCCGGGCCGCTGC
>JAFANK010000218.1 GCA_019232725.1 Vulcanimicrobiota bacterium
ACCGTATGTCACTGAGGACGATATCCGCACCTTGGTCAACGTCGGCGAACAGCACGGTGCGCTCGAAGAAGAAGAGAAGGAGATGATCCACTCCATCTTCGAGTTCGGCGACACCGTCGTGCGGGAGGTCATGACTCCACGCACCGATATGATCTGCGCCGATGCCAGCGATCCGGTCAGCGAGGGTGTCGCGGTCGTCATCCGCGAGGGCTACTCGAAGTTGCCCATTTTCGAGGAGAACATCGATCACATCATCGGCGTGGTGCACGACCGAGAACTGCTCGGCGCCGTCTCGCGTGGCGAATTGACGATTCCTTTGCGAACGCTCATGCGGCCGATCAAAGCCATTCCGGAGAACAAGAAGGTCGACGAACTTTTGCGCGAGATGCAGGCCGAAAAAGTGTCGGTCGCGATCGTGGTGGATGAGTACGGTGGGACCGCAGGCCTCGTGACGATGGAGGATTTGTTGGAAGAGATCGTGGGCGAGATCATGGACGAATACGATCGGGAAGAACACGACCGGCCCCCTGAGATTACACCTGCCGGCGATCGGGAATACATCGTAGACGCCCGTATGAATATCGATGACGTGAACGAGCAGCTCGGCCTGCACCTGCCCACCGAGGATTTCGAAAGCATCGGCGGCTATACGTTCGGCCTGTTCGGACGTGTCCCGGTTCCTGGCGAACACGTGGTGATTGACGGCGGCGTGACCCTGGTTGTGGAAAAGACGGCAGGCAGAAGGTTGCTATCGGTACGCATCAAGAATGCGCCCCCAGCAGAGCAACCAGATGAGGGCGTGGCCGCGCAGCAGGCGGCCGAGCAATGATGCGCGCGCTTATGGAACGGGCGCGATGATGGACATGCATGGATGGGTATGGGTGGAGGTACTCTAGTGCCAAGGCTCGATGACACGCAGATAGAGTCGCTGGTCAGTAAGGCGTGGGAAGCGCGCTTGAACGCCTACGCGCCATACTCGCAGTTCCATGTCGGCGCCGCGCTGCTGGCTGCCGATGGCAGGGTGTTCACCGGCGCCAACGTGGAGAATGCATCGCTCGGCCTCACCATGTGCGCAGAGCGCGTTGCGCTCGGGGCTGCTGCAGCAGCAGGCGCACGCAGCGTCGTCGCAGTTGCCGTTGCGGGCGTTGACGACGACGGGGTCGTGCCATGCGGCGCGTGTCGCCAAGTCCTCAGCGAGTTCTCTCCGTCCATGCTCATCATTCGTTGCCGTCCGGACGGTGCACATACCGTGACGTCGTTGTCCAAGCTTTTGTCCTCGCCGTTCACGGGCGACAGCGTCGAAAAGGGCAAGCGGGAGCCGGTCGGCGCGGCCTAAGACGACGCGGTCCGGCCGATAGGCCATTTTTTGAAATCGTATTCCGTCGAAGCCGTCGTGCTTCGCCTACGCGCATTGGGCGAGGCGGATCGTATCGTGACCCTGTTCTCGCGAGAGCGGGGAAAGCTGAGCGGTGTGGCGCGCGGCGCGCGCAAGGTCGCGAACAAGTTCGGTGCGCGACTCGATTTTTTCAGCCGTGTCGCGGTGATGCTCCATGCGGGGAAATCACTCGATGCCATCACGTCGGTGCAAACGGTTGCATCGATCTGGGAGGCGCTCGTCGATCCGGATGCGTTTGCAGCAGCCTCGTATGTCGCTGAGGTGATCGATACGCTCTGCGAACCCGACTTCGCAGTCGAAGAGCTCTACGATGCCCTGTGTGCGTTCCAGTATGCGCTAGCGCGAGGTGCGGATCGCGATGCGCTGCTGGCAGCGATGGATCTGCATCTGCTCGACGCGCTTGGAGTCGGGCCGGAGCTCGACGCGTGCGCGCGTTGTGGCGCCGTGCTCGGGAGGCGTCCGCTCAAAGGCGGGAGAGCGCGACTGTCGCCGCAGGCCGGGGGCTTGGTGTGCGATGCCTGCGCTGCGGCCTTGCGTAGCGGCGGCATCACCGAGGAAGGGGCAACGGTCTTGCACGTGAGCGCGCCCGACTTTGCACGTCTGCGAGAGCTGCGGCGGATGCCACTCGATGAAGTGGGAAAAGAGTCGCACCCTGGGCGCCTGCATCGCATCACGCAGGCGTTCGTTGAACAACAGATGGGCCGCCGTTCTCGGGCGCTGGCTGTCGGTGCCGCTGGCTCCCGCGTGAAGCGAGCGGCCGGACGCCGCCGGTGAGCGAGACGATCTTGGGGGTTGATCTCGGCACCGCGCGCATCGGCATCGCCATTTGCGAAGGGGCCGGCTTGCCGGCTGTGCCGCTCACGACGATCCAGCACACGACCTGGCGGGGCGACGTCGAAGCGGTCGCGTCGCTTGCCTCGGCGCGTGGTGCGCAGCGCATCGTTGTGGGGAATCCCATCGCCATGGATGGCACGAGCGGACCCGCCGCCCAGCGGGTCGCCGCATTTATCGCCGATCTGCGGCCGCTTTTTGCTGGCCAGGTCGTGAGCTACGACGAGCGCTTCACCACGGCGATCGCTCAGCAGCGCTTGCGCGATCTGCCGATGAGCGGCAGCAAACGGCGACGCCATGTCGACGAACTGGCAGCGGTCGAGATCCTGTCGGCGTATCTAGCGCAGGGGCGTCAATGATGCGTTCCTGGATCATCGTTCTGGCAGCGCTGGTCGCGTTTGTGATCGGCGGTGCAGCCTGGATGATCTATGGCGAGCGCCGGCTTCCTGTGGAACCGACGACCGTTGACATCGCCCCGGGAACGAGTCCGGATGCCATCACGCAACAATTGGGGCAGGAAGGCGTCGTGGCGTCGCCGCCGCTCTTGCTCTTGTATCTGCGCGCACGCCACATGACGTCGACGATCCTCGCCGCTGAATACGATTTTCCGGCACATCAAAGCGTTGCGGACGTCGCTGAACGCCTCGCCTCAGGTGGCCACGCAGCGGCGACGTGGATAACAATCCCAGAAGGTTTCACCGCAGCGCAGATCGCGCAGCGGTTGGCGATGCACGGTTTGGTGGACGGCCGGACCTTTCTTGCGGTTGTCGCGATGACGGATTTGCGGTTTGGGCGCGCGCGCTCGACCGGCTTAGAAGGCTACCTCTTTCCGGATACGTATCTCGTGCCCCGGCACGGTTCGCCAAGCGCGATCGCGACGCTCATGACAACGCAGTTCATGCGCGAGCTGCCGCCGGCATATACGCAGGTCGCGCATAAGTTGGGTTTTAGCGTGCCGCAGGTCGTGATCATCGCCTCGATGGTCGAACGCGAAGCGAAGGTCGACGCGGAACGGCCCATCATCGCCGGCGTCATATACAATCGGCTTCGTCGCCACATGCCGCTTGAGATCGACGCGACGATTGAGTACGCGCTCCCGCATCACAAGCAGCAGCTGTCGTTTCAGGATCTTGCGGTGAACAGTCCGTACAACACGTATAAGCACGCCGGCCTGCCGCCGACACCGATCGCGAATCCGGGGCGCAAGTCGCTGCTTGCGGCGTTCCACCCGGCTACGGTAGACTATCTCTACTACGTCTACCGCGGGCACGGCCATCATCAGTTCTCGCGAACCCTCCAACAGCAGCAAGCGGCCGAACGAAAGTACTTGCACTAGGATGCGGCTCTTTAGCGCCTATGAGCACGACCGGGAAGAGAGGTAGGCATGGAGCACGAAATGACGGGCATGCGCCACAACGGCCGTCCCTCGAGCCCGGACCGCGTGGAGATCGAGGACACGATTGTCGTGGAGCGCAACGA
>JAFANK010000253.1 GCA_019232725.1 Vulcanimicrobiota bacterium
TGCCGTCGCCTGAAAGCGCAGCCGAGCACGGCTTCTATCCCCGTCATGATGATCGCGAACCGCGTGGACGTCGACGACAAAGTCCTCGCGCTCGAAACCGGCGTGCAAGACTTCTTGGTCAAGCCGTTACATCCCAAGGAGCTGTCCGCGCGCGTTAGCCAGCTCGTGAACTGGCGGCGGCAGTTCTTGGTGCAGCGGGCGGCGGCACCGGCAGAAGCGCTCGACGAATCCCAGGTCGCAAGCGCGATCGCCGAGGCGAGTTTCAGCACCGCGGATCAAGACCACTGGATGTTAGGGCTGGAAGCCGCTCGCCTGGGCAAACACCACGAGGCGCTGACCAATTTTGTGGCCGAGGCTGAGCAGGCCGAGAAGCTCGGGCGCTACGCGCGTGCCGCGCTTGCGTACCGCAGCGCGTCCGTGACTGCGGGTGAGATCCGTGACCGTGATGCCGCCAACCGCTACTTGCGATTGGCCGGCAAGATGTACTTCAATTGGGCCGAGAATGACGACGACCCAGCCCACGTCCGCGACGCCTATGTCAACGCAGCACGCTGTTTCCTCATGGCCGGCAATCTCAAGCTCGCGAAGCAATCCGTGGACTATGCGACCTCGATCGACGCCGTGCTCGCCGACGATCGACCGACGCCGCTGCAATGAGAGTCGTCCTCTTCACTGAAGGCACCTATCCTTTCGTCCGCGGCGGCGTGTCGACGTGGTGCCAGCATCTCATCGCCGGCCTGAGCGATATCAGCTTCGATGTCTACGCGGTCATCGGCACACCCGAAGGCCGCACTGAGTACTCTTTGCCACCCAACGTTCGCAAACTTATCCCGCTCGCGATGTGGGGCATTGAAAGCCTGCACGAATACAACCGCCCGTTCTTGCCTGCCCGCGCCAAACGTAGTAACGCCGCGCTACGCTCAGGGTTCTTGCCGCTCTTCCGTGACTTCTTGCACAACGTCGCCTACGGCATGGAATCATCGGACCCCAAGGCGCTCGGCGAGATCCTCGCCGCGCTCTACCTGTACTTCCGCGTGCACGATTACGACTGGACCATGCGCCAAGACGACACCTGGAAAGCCGCGCTCGAGTTCTTGTGCGAGCAGGCGTGGCATGCGCGTTTCATGACGATGCTCGAGGCCATCGAGATCGTGCGCACGCTCTACCGCTACCTCATGCCGCTGGCCATCGAACTTCCCGATGCCGATGTCTACCACGCGTCTGTCTCCGGGCTTGCTTCGGTGCCATCGATCATCGCCAAGTATGCGCTGCACAAGCCAGTGCTGCTGACCGAACATGGCGTGTATCTGCGCGAGCGCATCTTGGCGCTGGCTCGCGGCGGCTTTCCGCTCTCCGACCGCACGATAAAAAAGAACCTCTTCTCGGCATTTGCGCGTGCATCGTATCAGGCGAGCGACATCATCGCGCCGGTCTGCAGCTACAACACGCGGTGGGAATCGTTCTACGGCGTCACGAGCGACCGGCTGCACATCGTGTACAACGGCGTCGATGGTACCCTGTTCAGCGATCAGGATTATTGGCCGGCCCGCCCGACCGTCGTGTCGGTAGCGCGTATCGATCCGCTCAAGGACATCCTCACGCTCATCGCTGCGAGCGCTGAACTGCGCAAGCTCGTGCCCGGCGTTGCCGTCGAGGTGTGGGGACCGTCGCCCGATCCCGATTACCGCCGCGAATGCGAACGGCTCATCGACGAGTTCTCATTGCGCGACACCGTCGCGCTGCGCGGTCCAACTGAAGATCCGGCTGCGGCCTACGCACATTCGCACGTGGCGGTGTTAAGCAGCATCAGCGAAGGTTTCCCATTTTCGGTCATCGAGGCGATGATGTGCGCAAAACCGGTCGTCGCGACAGACGTCGGCGGCGTTCGCGAAGCGGTGGGAGATAGCGGGACGATCGTGCCGCCACGGCGTCCAGACCGCCTTGCTGAAGCGCTGGCCGTGTTCTTAAAAGATCCCGAGCTTGCACGGGCGACTGGCAAGCGTGGCCGCGCGTTCGCCGTCGAGCATTTCGATCGCAGTGTCTTCCTCGGCCGGTATCGCCAGCTGTACCACATGCTGGCAGAAAGCTCGCAAGAGGTGCTCCGTGCTGGATGAACTGCGCCCGTTCGAAGAGCGCGACCGCCAGCTCGAGAGCGCTGCGCGCACGATCGTCACGCTATGCAAACAAGACAAGTTCGGCAAGGGCTGGCGGCCTAAAGGCGTTGATGAAGTCGCGATCCTGCTCGAGAGCCTGGGCTATAGCCAAGAAGTCGTGCAAGAACTATGGTACGACGATCTTTTCGCCATGGCCAGCGACGTGGCCGAGCTGCTCGAGCGGTTCATCAGCAATGAGAAGGTCGGGCGCCCGCCGAGCGTTGCCTGGTTCGTCCAAGCCTTCAAAGACTACGCGACGGGTTCGCTCTATTCGGGCCCTTGGCTCGCAGCGGTCATCGGGCTCTTCGTCTTCGGCGCCGCGTTCTGGTCGTCCACCGGCAATAGCCTCGCGCTCTCGACCACGGCCTCGCTCGGCATCTTCAGCTCGCTCGTCGTGAGCGGCTTTTTCTCGCAGGCGGTCGCGCGCAAATTGATCTTCTATTACCTGCAAGATAATTTCCCGATGATCGAATGGATCATGCGGCGCTTCATGCTCCGTGCCGTGCTCGCGCTGATCGTCGCGTCGGCCGGGCTGCTCGTCGTGCTCTGGGGGCTGCACTACGACCGCATGGAATCCGTGCTCGGCGCGTCCTTCATGCTCGCGGCAGGGCTGTTCCAGCTGTCGCTTGGTCCACTATACACGACACGTCGTTTCGGCTGGCTGGTCGGCGTGGGCGCGGGCACAGCGCTCGCGACGGCTGCGGTGTATCATATCGGCTTCCATGGCAAGGTGCTGGAACCGTTCGAGCCCTTGGCGGTCGCCGCGACCGTCGCGGTCGTGGGCATGGCCGTCATGCTCTTCACGTCGCGTTGGATGCATGCCGAAGCACAGCGGACGACCAGTTCGGGGCAGCTGTACCCGCCGAGCTGGTGGGCGATCACCCGCAGCGTGCGGCCGTACGCGATATTCGGTGCGCTGTACTTCGCGGCGATCGTCGTGGACCACATCGGTGCGGGCATCGTGTATGGCCACGGTCGCTACGTCTACAATCCGGATTACGAATTGGGCGCTGACCTCGGGTTGCTCGCGATGGTGCCGCTCACCGGTCTCATCAACGTCATCCTGGAGCGCCTACCGCCGCTGCTCTTAGAGGCATCCACGCGCTACCGGATCGGTGCCGAGGCGACCTTCAATATGCAGATCACGCGATATTTCGTCACGAGCTTGGCGGCGTTTGCCGGTATGGGCGTGCTCTCGTACTTCGTGCTGCTGCCTATCGGCTTGCATCTCATCGAGCACACAGCGGCCGCCGCGGGCGTGGATGCGCACCAGGCGCGCGTCGTGCTGTACGTGGCAGCCCCGGCCTACGTCTTGCTGATGATCGCGCTTTTCTCCGCGCAGGTGTTGTTCTTTTTGAGCCGGCCACTCGCGCCGTTGTTCGGCATCGTGCTCGCGGTGTGCATCGTCGGCGGCGTTTCTTTCGCCGCCGTCCAGGGGCACGCGAGCAGCATCGTGCCGGTCTACGGCCTGCTCGCCGGCATGTTCGCGTTTTGTGTGACTGCCGTGAGCGGTGCGTATGCCGCCATCTCGCGTTTCGCGTATAGCTACTATGCGGCGTATTGAAGCTGGCATCACGGCACTAGCGCTTTTCGTGCTGACCGCTGTCCGCGCCAGCGCTGCCACGGCCCCGGCTGTCGCGCCATCACCTGGTCCCGCGAGTTTCGTGCTGTTCCCGCAAAAACAGGTACTCGTGCTCATGTACCATCAGGTGACCAACACGCCTGATTCGGTCAATCTCGGTGCGGGGCACTATGGCCCTGCAATCACACCCAAACAATTCGACTCCGACCTCGCCTACCTGCACGCGCGCGGTTTCACGAGTGTGGACCCGCTGAAAGCGCTCGCCTATCTCGATGGCCGCGCCGATGCGGCGTCACTCCCCGAGCATCCCTTCGCCGTCACGTTCGACGACGGGTTTGTATCGGCGTGGACGGATGCCACGCCGATCTTGCGACGCCATCACGTCAAGGCGATGATGTTCGTCGAAGGCAAACGGGTTGACCTCACACCTGGACGCATCACGTCTGCGCAGATCAAGGCGATGGTGGCAAGCGGCGTGTGGGAGATGGAGTCGCATGGCTATACGGGGCACTGGGCGCTGCAGGTCGGTCCGAACGCCACCGATCTCTCGCCGTATTGGTATGCCAATCTCGGCTGGGTAGCGAAAAAACACCGGCTTGAGACACCGGTTGAGTTCGAAGACCGGCTGATCGCCGACTTTGCAAAATCGCGTCAGACGCTGGGGGCGATCGCGGGAACGCCCGTGACGGTGTTCGCGTACCCGAGCGGCGAGTACGGACAGAACATCCCGCTGCCCGCCGGTGCGGATCCGGATGTGTTCGCCGGCGAACAGGGACACTCAAACGCGACCGGCCTCACGCCATATATCGAGGCCGCATTGCGGCGCGCCGGTATCGACACGGCTTTCGCTGTGGTGGTGCCGGGAACCGAAGCCGCCGCCTCACAGGCAGATGCGCCGTACTGGTTCTCCCGCATCGGGGAGAGCCCGCGCACGTATGAT
>JAFANK010000311.1 GCA_019232725.1 Vulcanimicrobiota bacterium
CGGTCATGGTATGTCGCAACCGCGGCAAAGGCAGCAGCAGTACAGCCTTTTTTGCCCAGGTCGATCGCGCGGCCGGCAACGACTAAGCTTGCGCACAGGCGTTTGACGTCCCACTCCCACGGCGCCGGCAGCGTCTCGTCGAAGTCGTTGATGCCGAAGATGAAATTGCGTTCGGGTGTTGCGTAGGCGCCGAAGTTCGCGACGTGCGCGTCACCGCAGGTCTGGACTTTTAACCCGGTTACCGGCGTTTGTGAGAGATCCAGCGCCATCAGTGCGGCGGAGCCGCGCAAAAACGCAAAGGGCGAGACGAGCATTCGCCCATAACGGATTGGGACAAGCTCCGGCACGCGGCCGAGATTGGACGCCTCAAGAATAGCAACGGGATCGGGCCGGTTGCGTTGCGGTTGCCAACCGGCGTGACTCGAGCGCGGCACCTGCTTGCGGCGAGCTCTGCCAGCGGCGATCCGGTCGGATGCGTTTGCCTTGCCGTTCGATGACAGAGCGGCAAGTGGCTGAGGCCGTGGGGCAGCAGTAGCCATCCTTGCCTCCCTTTTGCCGAACAGGACGATAGCCGGCGGGGTAAATCCTGTCTGAGCCGGCGAAAGGGCCCTTCCACTCGTTCCGGCAGTTCGATATACTAGAAGCCGGCAAGTTATGACAGCTCGGTTTGCGGTATTTGCGCAAGACCGGTCAGCCCGTTGGATACTGGTCCCTGGGGTCGCTTCAACGCGCCAAATCGAGATCCGCAACGAGTCAGATGATTCGGTGGAATGCCACTTGCGCGTCGAGCACCCGCCAACGGCGTCTGCGTCACCGGCAGTGCTCACGATACAGCCGCATCACACCCGCACGGCGGATATCATCTTCCTGGCGAACTGGTCACCGCAAACGGAATCTTCGTTGCTCGTCTCGCTGCGCGATCAGCAGGGCCAGCAGCTCGCCACCTTCAGCCACGAACTCGTCGCGGCCGACAGCTCCGATTGCGCGCTGGCTTTGGACGTAAAAGAGCCCGTCCTCGTCGACGGAAAACTGGCGGGGTTTAAGTTGTGGTTCTCCATCGCGAGCAAGAGCCCGACGCCCCGTCGCTTTGAGATCGACTTCGTGCGCCATCCATCGTTGCGCTTCCCCGAACGCACGGCGGTCACGCTTGCTGCGGGCGAAGCAACCGCCTTCGAAGTGCCGGTGGAATGGAATCGCGCGGTGCGCGATCTGCAATTTTGGAATCACCCGCTGAAGATCGAGGCCTTTGTGCCCGCGTCGCACGGACGGCGTACCGCGGTCCTCTCCTGGGAGACGATCGAGCGCCGGTTGGACAAGTACTTGACCGATGACGACCGAGTCGCACGCATCACGCCCGCGCAACAGCAGCAGCGTGGGAACACGGGGCAATCAGGTTTATCGCCCGGTCAGCTGAAGTACACCGAGCTCTTGGAACTCAAGAAGCTTGAACAATCGGTCGTCGGTACAGCGCGAGCGCGCGTGCCCGTGCGGCCCGCCGAGCAGCCAGCCCATGCCAAGGCCTCCGCGCGTTGGTCCGCCGTCGCGACGCTTGCCACGACGGCGTTCGCAGTGGTCGGCCTCGTGCTGGCAGCGCTCTTCTTCCTGCGGCCGCCGGTCGTGCATCCGGCGACGACACCGGTGCACGTCTCGCCGCCGGATCTGCCGACACCGGTGATCACGGTGCACAAAGCGTCGCCGCGAACAAAACACTTGGCGGGTACGGGTCCGGTAGCAAAACCTGTTTGGACCAGCGTAGCAGCCGCTCAGGGACAAACCGTCGCCGGTGTGGACTCATCGCAGGAACAAGCCCACGCACAGGCTCCAGCAGCCCCAGCGCCCGCCGCAGTCGCCCTGGCTCCAGCGGCTCAGCCAGCGCATCATGTCGACGTCAATCGCAACGCCGTCGTGTCGCTCAACAGCGTCGACGCAGCGTACGCCGCGGGAGGCCGTGCGGTCAGCGTCGCTTGGTCAGGGTCCGCGCAGGCCGGCGCAACGGTGCAGGTGCTCGACTACAACGGAAAGATCATCGCAAGCCGCGACGTGTCCGGCAATCGATCCAGCACCACGCTTCGATTACCTCGAGGCTATCACGGATCGGTGAGCGTGCAGGTGATCGCGCTTGGCTACCATGGCGAGCGGGTCGTTCAGTCGGCGTTTTTGACATCTCGCGGCTAACAATCGATTGTCTGACAAACAGCAAGAAGTGCTCAAAAAATTCAAGAGCCTGGGCTTTACCGAGATGGGACGCTTGAAGAACGGCAACGTGTTTGTCGAGCTCAAGAGCAACGAGCCCGTCCGAGCGGTGGTCGCGCTCGATGGCACCGTGACGCCGTTATCCGGCGATCTCAGCCGTTATGATTGGAAGTCCCGCGGTTCGAAATAACGGGGGTGTGGTACAAAGGTCCCTAGCGCTTCGGGACCTTCTCGTTGCACAAACGTGCGCTGCGTCAATGCCGGTTCCGACGCTCCGCGCTACCATAAAGACCAAGACGGCTCGATTGATTCAGCCCCATTTGCGTGGGGTCAACAGCGAGCCGGCTTTCTTTTTCGGGTGCTTACGGCTGCGTGATGAAGCCGCCCAGTGGCTGGCTGATCGCCGGGCATACTGGGCTTGCTGCAAAGTTCTCCACCATCACCACGCTGTACTCGGTGTTCACGACAAGCTGTGGCATTGCGATGCTTGCCAAGGGATATCGCGCAAGGATGGCAGGGGTAGAGAGCGGGGTGGGCAGCGGCGTGGGCGGCGGGCCGAGCGGCGCTTGTACGACGAGGGACGACGGGGGCGACAGCGACATGACGACCACGGAAACGTCCCGTCCCGTGAAGCCTCCCTGCACGATGATCGTGCCTGCGTTCACCGGCACGTTTGTCGCGGAGGCCGCCGGATAGATCAAGGCCACCGGAAACGAAAGCGTCTGCGGGCAGACGGTTTTGATCGTGGTGCTACTGGTGCACGCCGTTGTCCACAGCATGCTCGCGGTCGCAATCGCGGCAACGCATAGCGAGAGCCATCTCATGATCGCTGCGCAGTATCATAGCCGCAAGACAAGGCTCACCGCAAGTTAACAAACCCTAATGTTTGGTTAACCTTGAAGCGGGGGCATCGGCGAAGCTACTTGACCTTAGTGACCTGCGAAACTTGGACCGTGACGAGCGAACCTTGAGGGATCGTCACATTCTGTCTGCTGTTCTTGGCGACGACATAGCCACCGGCAGCGCCGATCAACGCCCACGTGCCGCCGCCCAACAGGCCGCCGACGAGCGCACCGCCACCGGCCGCCATTGCTTCTTTTCCGGCGTTGCTCTTGGTGTTGACCTGGACGTCGAGCACCTCACCGCTGATCTTGTAGATATTCCCCGACGTGGTGTTCAGCTTGTCCACGTCCAGCTCGATCTTCGCGGGCGTGCCTTGACCGGCGCGCTGGACATGCGCCACGTGTCCGTACAGCGTGGCACCGTTGATATCGTGATTCGTGGTGTGGACGCTGTGGAGTTGGAACGTCTGGCCGACCTGCACATCCTTCGAGTTCAGGGTGCGGTCCATGTCACCGACGAGCTTGGTCCCCGGATGCAGTTGCGCCGACGCTATGCTCGGCCCTGCGAACACTACTGCCACGCCCAGCGCCACAGCCAAAACAAACGCCTTCTTCATTCTGTCCCTCCGACCAGCTGTACGCATGGCCGCTTGAGTGGCCAGCGGCCGGAATCCTTTGCGTGCGGACGGGTGAGGATTGGCTGTTCACACCGCGTTTAAAACGAGATGAGCCGGGAACATCTTAGTATCCGCTGCCGGAGCGATGAGCTTGGCAGCGGTTTCACGTCAGGAGGAGCGATCATGGCAGACAAATGCGCACACCGGAGCTGCTCGTGCGAGGCGATGGCGGGTGACCAGTATTGCTCAGCAGCCTGCAGTCAACAAGATGAGAATGGGCGCGATTGCGAGTGTGGTCACGGCAGTTGCACCGGCAGCTCGGCTGCAGTTACTGGTGCAGGACGAGATGTCGAGGATGCCCACGCGCTTGGCGATATGCCCAACGTCGTGAACCCGGTCATCTAACAGTTGAGAACGCGTGCGCGCGTTGCTCCAGGAAGCGATGCGCGCGCGCCGCGAACAAGGGCCATGGCCACGCTGACGAGACGCTAGCTGCTCGTGGCCTTCCTTCATGAGGGTGGCTCGATGCCGGACGCGTTTGACCGATCGAGATATCGTCTTTCCCGCCTCGCCGTCTTCGGCACGATGTCAGTATTGCTGTGCATGCTCATTGCGAACATGGACAGCACGGGAGCCGGCGCAGCGCCCGCGACGAGTGGCTCAAATGCCCAGCTCCAATCGCTTGCGCACGACGTGACCTTCACCTGGGCTGCGTTGCATCCCATCGATGCGACGAATGAGGGGATCGCGGGTTATGATGGCATGCTCGATCATCCGTCGGCTGCCGAAAACGCACGCGACCTTGGCCTCATCCACAGCTGGCAGTCGACGTTGGCGAGTATATCCGTGGCGGGCGAGCCACGACGCGTTCGTGACGATGCGACGCTGCTGCGCGCCCAACTAGTCGCCATGGAACGAAAGCTGACCGTGTACCGGAGGGGCCGCAAGAATTACGCGGGACCCGGCCTCGCCATCCTCGACGTCATCTACACGCAGTTCCAGTACTTGCCGATCGCCGGGCGCGCACAGGCGACCCATGCAGATGTCGAGGCTGCGTGGTCGGCAATCACCGCTCGGCTGCAGCAGGCGCCCGGTTACATCCGTGCGGGTGAGGCCCTCGTCACCGAGCCTGGTCGTTTGCAGGGCGAGGTCGGTGCGGAAGAGCTGGCCGGCGCCCCGGATTTCTTCAATGGCCCGTTGACTGACGCGGCCAAGGCGCAACTCCCCGCTCCGGCATTTGCCAAGTTCACCGCCGCCCGCGACGCCACGCTGCGCGAGATCGCGCGCGAAAAGGCGTATATCGATGCGCACGCGGCGAAATGGCCCGAAAATTTTGTCATCGGGCGCAGCGAATATGACGCGATGCTGCGCGATGAGTTGCTTTTGCCGTACAGCGCGGCGACTATCGAACCAATGGCGACGGACGAGCTCGCACACGGCTGGGCGACGTCGTATTGGATACAGCACAATGCGAGGATACGGGATGTGGCACTCGGTGCACCATCCGGCGGCGGCCTTGCACCAGGTGGAGCGGCGCTGATCCCATATTACCGCACGCAGATCGAGTATTTGCGCGACTTTGTCACCAGCCACAAGGTGATCACGGTGCCAAAATGGCTCGGCCAGATCGAGGTCGTGGAAACCCCGAAGTTTCTGCAGCCGGTGTCACCGGGCGCGTCCATGAACCCGCCTCGAACATTCTCTCGCGAGACGATCGGCTTCTATTACATCACGCCACCCGTCTCGCTCGCGGCCGCCGCCGCACGGCTCGATCCGAACGAGGATTTTGATCGCGACCGCATCCTTTCCACCGCGGCGCATGAAGCCATGCCGGGCCACTTTTTGCAGCTGTCCATCGCACGGCGTAATCCCGATCTCATTCGCAAGATCCAAAACAGTGACTCGTTTTCTGAAGGTTGGGCCTACTATGACGAAGAGATGTTCGTGGTTCTTGGACTTTACGGTGACGGCCTTGATGGTCCGTATTACACGGCTCAATGGGAGCGAGTACGGGGTGCGCGGGCTATTGTCGATGCCAAACTGGCGAGCGGCGAGCTGAGCGAGCCACAGGCTGTGTCGTTCTTCGCCAAACAGACCGGCTTCAGCTCCGCTGCCGCCAAGGCCGCCGTCGATGGCATCGCGCTTGACCCGGGAGCCGTGATTTCGTATACGGTCGGTCGCCAGCAGATCGATCTGCTGGAGCACGAGTACTTCGCCGCCATGGGAACGCGTGGAACGCTTGAAGACTTCCACGACAGGCTCATGTGTTATGGCAGCACGCCGCTTTCCATCGTCGAACCCGAACTGCTTGACGATCTGTCCAAGCCCTTGTCGCAGGTGCAGCAAGCCGCTGGCGCGCTGTAGAGTGTGAGGAACAATAACATGTCTCGTTCGATCGCGATGCGCTTGGCGTTTGTCATCATGATCGGTTTTGGTGTGATGCCCCTTGGTGCGCGTAGTCAACCGAACGTGGCGTCAGTGCAGGCGTTCAACGTCCAGTTGGTCGGCCACAGCGCGCTCTACGACCGCGGTATGAATGCAGCGCTCGCCATCTACGACCATTACGTCTACGTGGGCAATCGCACCGATTCGTCCTCGTTGTGCGTTGGCGCGACAGGCGTGCCAGCGGGCGACCGATGCCCGCATCCGCACCCGGGAATCCTGATCGTCGACATTAAGGATCCAGCCGCGCCGACCATAGTCGGCGAGATCGGCAAACCGGACGCCGGGAATTTCGGCATCACAACACGTGAGCTGCGCGTGTGGCCCAACAAGAACCTCCTCATCGTCATGGACTTCCGCTGCAGCACGGTCTTGCATGCCTGCACCGCGGGCGATGATAAGCGCTTTCCGTTCGACATCGCATTTTTTGATCTCAGCAATCCGCTCAAGCCAAGACTGCTCTCAAAATACATCCCGACGTCGCAAAAGGGTGAAGCGGTCAAACCCCATGAGATGTTCCTGTGGGTAGATCCAAAAGATGCCGGACGGGCGCTGCTCTACCTTTCGACGCCGACGACTTCAACGAACCCGGCCGTGCCCAACGTGATCGTCGCCGACATCAGCGGTGTGAGCGAAGGCCGCCCTGCGGTTGAAGTCGCTGAAGGGAATTGGAATAAGTTCTATCCGGGGACCGATCGGCCGGGGTACCCCATGGCATCGGCATCGAGCAAAGCCTGTGGTCCGTACGATTGCAACTTGTTCGTCCATTCCATGGGCGTATCTGTCGATGGCTCGCGGGCCTACCTCGCCATGGAGGCGGGGCAATTCCTTATCCTTGACACATCAGCTGTGGCGAAGGGTGCATCGCCAGGGAAGGTGCTGTCGCTCAACAACGACCTGCTGACACAACCGGCAAACCGGCCGATCTGGGGGCAGACGCCGGACGACGCCGCAGCCGCACCATCGAACTGCTCGCATGCGTGCCCCAATGGGCACTCAGAAGTAAAGGTGCCGGGCCGGCCGCTCGTGTTCTCCACCGACGAAGTCTACGGTACGTATACGGACGAGAGCGCAGGGTGTCCATGGGGCTGGGCGCGGCTCATCGACGTCAAAGACGAGGCACATCCGACAATCGTCGGCGAGTACAAGACACCGCAAGATGCAGAGTCTTTTTGCGGCGGCCCATATAATGGGAAGTCGACGGAGCAATTCACGAGCTACTCGTCGCACAATCCGACCGTGCTGCAACATCTCGCAGTCGTCGCGTGGCACTCGGGCGGCTTGCAGATCATCGACATCGATGACCCTGCAAATCCGCGACGGGCGGGTTTTTACTTGCCGACCGCTCTGGACACGGTTGCGACAGAAGATCCAGCGCTCGGACGTGGTCCCAACAAGGTCATCATGTGGAGCTATCCGATCATCAGAAATGGTCTGATCTACATCGTTGACGTGCGCAACGGGTTATACATCTTGCGCTACACAGGAGCGCATGCGCACGACGTCAGCACGATCAAGTTCCTTGAGGGAAATTCCAATCTTGGGGACGCCGGCCGCCTTGAGCAGTAGCAAGCGCACGTTTTTCGTTGCGTGCGTCATCCTATGCGTGCTGTCGTGGAGCTGCGTTGCGCGCAGTGGTGGCTCGTCGGATACGGCGAGCGCCGGCACCGCACAGACCGCAAGCGACGCGCGTGTGCCCCGATACGACCACATCTTTGTAATCGTCGAGGAGAACAAGAACGCGCAGATCATCGGTGGTCCCGATGCTCCCGAGCTCACGGCATTTGCCAAGGCCTACGGCCAAGCGACCTCGTTCTATGCCGAAACCCATCCCAGTGAGCCAAATTATGTGGCGCTTGTCGGCGGCTCGACGTTTGGCATTTTCGACGACGACGCCTACTACTGCAAACGTGGTGACAAGCGTCCGCATTGCGCCGGCGCGTGGGTGCCGTGGTATCCTGACCACACGGTCACCGCGCCGAATCTTGGCACCCAATTGCAGCAGGCCGGGCGGACATGGAAGAACTATAATGAATCGCTTCCCGAACCGGGGTCGCTCGCGGTCGTTGGCGCCGATCCAAAGGATCCGACCGGGCCACTCGTCTATGCATCGAAGCATTCGGGATTCATCAACTTTGCCGACGTGCAGAATAGCCCGAAGCGTGCGCAGCTGCTCGTCGATTTCGCCCAGCTCGACGATGATGTCCAGTCCAATACGCTGCCGAATTTCGCGCTGATCATCCCGAATCTGTGCAACGACATGCACGGCGCGTCGCGCAATGTCCCTGAGGACTGCGAAGGTTCTAATGAAGCTGGGCTCATACGCCGTGGAGACGCACATGCCAAGTCACTCGTCGACGAGCTCATGAGCACGAAGACCTGGCGCTCGTCCGACCGTGATGCGATTGTGATCACCTTCGATGAGGATGATCACCACGGCAAGGAAGGCTGTTGCGGCATCGACAAAAACGATCCCACCAATTCCGGTGGGGGACGCATTCCGACGATCGTCATCACCAATCACGGGCCGCGAGGCGTCGTCGATAAGACGCCGTACAGCCACTACTCGCTGCTGCGCACGATCGAAGATGCGTTTGGCATTCGAGAATACCTCGCACACGCCGGCGCACCCGATGTGATCCCCATGTCAGCGCTCTTTGCGCAGAATTAAACCGGGTTGAGCGACGCCTCGTCTATTGGTGACGTGCTCGCGCTCTACGATACTGAACAGCGGCGGGACGTGCGATATGCGGACTCGGTGCGCGAAGTCACGCCGGCGGTTGTGCGGCACACGTCGCGTCTAGGCGGCCGCGGCTTCGTCATCTATTGGAAGCTTACAGAAGCTGACGTCGAGCCGGTTGCACGGGAGCAAATTCAGCACTACAGATCGCTGGGGCAAGACTTTGAGTGGAAAGTCTACGATCATGATGCGCCGCCCGACCTCGGTGCGCGCCTAGAGCAGCTTGGTTTCGAACCAGAACCGAGAGAGGCGATCGTATATTTCGACTTGAGCATGCGGCCAGCATGGCTTGCCAACCCGGTAAGCGCACGGGTTGAGCGGGTGACCGATCCCAATGCTGTTGAGGAAATCATCGTTCTTAGGCGATCGGTATTAGATGAGGACCTTGCTCATTTGGCCTCGAGTCTCAAGGCACAGCTGCAAGGCGATGCTGCACACTTCGGTCTGTACGTCGTGCGCGCAGATGGGAAAGTGGTCAGCGCCGGGTGGGCGCGCTTTGACGAGAACACGAGCTTTGCGAGCTTGTGGGGCGGAACAACAGATCCAGCATGGCGTCACCGGGGCCTGTACACGGCGCTTGTGGCCGCGCGCGCATCTGAGGCGTTGCGTCGAGGCTACCGATTTCTCACGGTCGATGCATTGCCGACGAGCCGCCCTATTCTGGAGAAGCTCGGCTTCAAGGTATTGACGCACGCCTGTGGGTACGTCTGGAAACA
>JAFANK010000330.1 GCA_019232725.1 Vulcanimicrobiota bacterium
GCTGGGCACGATCGGCGCCTCGACGTCTGCTGTCGTGACACTAGGGGCAGCGCTGGCCTTCGCATTTTCGTTTGGAGCGCAAAGCCTCGTCAAGGACTTCGTCAATGGCTTCTTCATCTTGGTGGAAGATCAGTACGCGATCGGCGACTATGTCGCCATCGGCACCGTAGCTGGTGTCATCGAAGGCGTGACCTTGCGCATCACCCAGCTGCGCAGCGACGATGGCCGCCTCGTCACCATTCCCAACAGCCAAGTGGCCGTGGTCGAGAACTACACGCGGACCTGGTCGCGGGTGGACTACCGGCTTGCGGTCGCTTTCGACAGCGATGTGCCTGCTGCGCTGCGCGTATTCGAAACCGTGCTGGGCGAGCTGGCGGCCGATCCGTACTGGCACAAGTTCATTTCGCAGCCGCCGCGCGTGCTCGGTGTCGAGAGCATGGCATCCACCGGTGTCGTGCTGCGCGCTTGGGTGCAGACGTCGCCAGGCCAGATGTTCGTCGTGACGCGGGAAATCAACCGGCGTATGCTCGAGGCGATGAGCCGCGAGGAGATCACGCTTGCGATGCCCACGAGCCGCGCCTTTGCTGTACCGCCGCCGGCAGCCCAGCCTGTAGCGCCGGCAAGCGCGTCGGAGCTGGGAGCGCAGCGCGACGGCGACGGCACAAGCCGTGCCAGCGCTACCGGCAGCGCTCCGAACGAAGAGCGGTCAGCTCGAGAACCAACCTGAAGGTTCGACCGCCAAGTTGACGTTGATCTGCTTGACCTCAGTGTAGGCCTCATAGCCATAGGTGCCGAGTTCGCGGCCGATGCCTGACTGTTTGTAGCCTCCCCACGGGGCTTCGTTGTACGTGGGGTGATACGTGTTGATCCAGGTGATGCCGGCGCGCAATTTGCGGATGACGCGGTGCGCTTTCGCGACGTCGTTCGTGAAGACGGCTCCCGCCAAACCGTAGATCGTGTCGTTGGCGAGCTTGACCGCTTCTTTCTCGTCGGCGAACGTCTGCACCACGAGCACGGGGCCGAAGATCTCCTCTTGCACGATCTTCATGTCCGGCTTGGTATGCGTGAAGACGGTCGGCTCGATGAAGTTGCCTTTCTCACCGAGTTCGCCCGGTAGTCGCTTGCCACCGCACGCGAGCGTGGCCCCCTCGGCGACGCCGGCCTTGATGTACCCCTCGACGCGCTCTTCGTGCGCGCGGCTGATGAGCGGGCCCATCTCGGCAGACGGATCGAAGCCGTCGCCGACCTTGATCTTCTTGGCGCGTTCGACCACGGCATTGACGAACTTGTCAGCGATCGACTCTTCGACCAGAAGCCGTGAGCCTGCCGAACAGACTTGACCGGCATTGGCAAAGATGCCGAAGAGCGCGTAATCGACCGCCGTATTGAAGTCGGCATCGGCGAACACGATGTTGGGCGACTTCCCGCCCAGCTCGAGCGAGATCTTCTTCAGATTGCCAGTTGCGGCTTGCATGATGGCTCGACCGGTTTTCGTGCCGCCGGTGAAGGCGACTTTGTCGACGAGGTCGCTCGCAGCGATGGTATGGCCAACGACAGGTCCGGCACCCACCACGATGTTGACCACGCCTTTGGGAAACTCGAGTTCTTCGATCCAGGTCGCCAAGCGCAGTGCGGTCAGCGGCGTCAGCTCCGAGGGTTTCAGAATGCAGACGTTGCCTGCGGCCAGCGCAGGCGCCAACTTCCAGGCCGCCATGAGCAGCGGATAATTCCAGGGGATGATCTGTCCGCAGACGCCGATCGGCTCGCGCACGACGAAGGTCTGCGATGCGGCGGGCACGTCGAACGTCTCGCCGCCCGGTTTGGTCGCAAGCCCGGCATAGTAGCGGAAACAATTGGCGGCATCTGCCATATCGTATTCTGTCTCACGCAGCGGTTTGCCGTTGTTGAGCGTCTCGATGCGCGATAGCTCGGCGGCGTGTTCGTCGATCTTCTCGGCCAAGCGGAAGAGCAAGCGCGCACGGTCCAGCGCAAGCGAGTCGCCCCAGCTGCCCTCATAAAACGCGCGGTGTGCAGCGCGGATGGCGCGTTCTGCGTCTTCTTTGGTCCCCTCAGCGACTTTGGCGAACACCTCGCCGTTGGCCGGGTTGATGAGGTCGCGCGTTCCGCCGTCTGAAGCAGCGGCCCACTCGCCGTCGATGTACATCAGATAGACGCCGTCTTTGCTCTTGAGATTGCGGAGCAGTTCGGCTGCGCGCGGAGCGTCCGAGGGTTTTGTCTCGACGGTTGCCATGAGTGATCGGTTCCTTCTTGGTATCAGAGGCCTTTGGCGACGGCGGCAAGCGACTGGCGAAGAGCTTCGCAGACCCGGTCTGCCTGCTCCTCGCTCAAGGTGAGCGGCGGTTCGACGCGGATGACGCGCGCGTTGACGAGCGTGCCCGAGACGAGCACGCCGCGTTCCAGCATCGCCTTGGAGATCTCGAACCCCAACTGGTCGTTGGGGAATTCGAGCGCCATGAGCATGCCCTTGCCGCGGATGTCCACGATGATGTTGCTGTAACCTTCGGCCGCTTCACGCAAGCCTGCGAGCATGCGATCGCCCAGCACCGCCGCGCGCTCGGGCAGCCGCTCTTCGATGAGCACGTTGATCGTGGCGAGCGCGGCCGCGCAGGCCAACGGGTTGCCGCCGAAGGTCGTGGTGTGCAGGAACGGGTTGCCGAACAGCCGTGAGAAGACCGCCTTGGTGCCGACGACTGCTCCAGCGGGGATGACGCCACCGCCGAACGCCTTTGCCAGACACATGAGATCGGGTGCGACATTCCAGTGCTCGCAGGCGAACATCTTGCCTGTGCGGCCCATGCCGGTCTGCACTTCGTCGAGGATCAGGAGCGCGCCGAACTCATCGCAGAGCGCGCGCACGCCCGGCAAATACTCATCGTCCGGGATGTTCACGCCGCCCTCGCCCTGGATCGGCTCGAGGATGACGGCGCCGACATCCTCACCGACCGTTTTGAGCGTCTGCATGCGCCACCGCAAAGCGGCGAGATCGCCGAACGGCACGTGCTCGATATTGGGCAGCATGGGGCCGAACGGCCGGCGGAACTCGCCCTTCGCGCTCAGGCTGAGCGCGCCCATGCTCTTGCCATGGAACCCTTTGGTGGCGGCGACGATCGTCTGCTTGGCGGCGTCGAATGCACGCGCGAGCTTGAGGGCTGCTTCGATCGTCTCGGTGCCGCTGTTGCAAAAAAACGCATACTCGAGGTGGCCGGGCGTGAGCATGGCGAGCGCTTTGGCCAGCATCGCTCGCAGCGGGTCGAGCAGATCCTGACTGTGCAGCGCCTGTCGTTTGAGCTGATCGGTGACGGCTTTGACGACTTTGGGGTGGCGATGACCGACATTGAAAATCCCGAAGCCGCCCAGGCAATCGATGTATTCCTTGCCGGCCACGTCGCGGTAGGCATTGAGCCCGGCATCGGACCATTCCACGGCCGCTGCCGCGTGGTCGACGCTTGTCGCCTTTCGGTATTCAAGAAAACCCGGGTTGACGTGGTCGCGGAAGTTGGTGACGGTTTCTTGCGTCACCCAAGCCGCTTCGTCCGGCGTGATCTCCACCTTGGCGATGAGATCGAGCACGCGCTGGGTGTAGGCGTGCACTTCTGCGTCCGGCCGTTTGCCGTGCGTGTTGGGCTTGCCGTCATCGATCGTCTTTGGCGCTGTCTGCATGATGCTTTCTATTGGCCGGTCAGGTACGCGCAAGAGCTGCATCGCAAGATTGTGCGAGCCGTTCGAGCGCTATATCGAGATCCGCATCGCTGATGACGAGCGGCACGAGAATGCGGATGACGTTGCGCTTAGCGCCGGCGGAGAGCAAGAGCAGGCCTCGCGCGCGTGCCTCGTCGATGATCTTGGCGGCAGCCGCTGCCCCCGTCAGCTGCGGCGCATCGCCGAGCTCGAAACCGATCATGGCGCCGCGTCCGCGGACGTCGACGATCTGCGCGTGGCCTGCACGCAGCTCGAGCAGCGCGCGCTGCAGCGTCGTGCCGATGGCGACGGCGCGATCGAGCAACCGTTCCTCTTCGATGATGTCGAGCACCGCCAGTGCCGCGGCGCAGGAAAGCGGATTGCCGCCGAAAGTGCCCCCAAGGCCACCGGTCGTGGGACCATCCATGATCTCCGCTTTGCCGATGACACCTGCGAGCGGCATGCCGTCGGCGATGCTCTTCGCTATCGTGATGATGTCTGGTTCAATGCGCGCATGCTCGATGGCGAACATGGTCCCCGTGCGCGCAATACCCGATTGGATCTCATCGGCGATGAGCACGATGCCATGCTCGCTTGTAATGCGACGCAGCTCTTTGAGAAACTCGAGGGGGGCAGGAACGAAACCGCCCTCGCCGAGCACCGGCTCGATGATGATGGCGGCGACGCGGTTCGGCGCGACTTCGGACTCGAAGACTTCGGCGAGGCCCTGCAGCGCTCGAGCAGTCGTCCAGCCGTGGTGTTCGTAAGGATACGGCGCGTGGTAGACATCGCTGCAGAACGGGCCGAAGTTCTGCTTATACGGCGCGCTCTTGCCCGTCATGGTAAGCGCGAGCATCGTCCGCCCGTGAAAGCCGTGCTGGAAGGCGATGACGCCGGCGCGGTCCGTGTGCATGCGCGCGATCTTGACCGCGTTCTCGGTCGCCTCGGCTCCAGTCGTGACGAGCAACGTCTTCTTTTTGGAAGGCCCCGGCGCGAGACGATTGAGCTTTTCCGCGAGTTTGACGTAGCTCTCGTACATCGCGACTTGGAAACAGGTGTGGGTGAAACGGTTGAGCTGCTCGCTGACGGCGGCGACGACTTTTGGATGCGCGTGGCCGACATTGAGCACGCCGATGCCGCCCACGAAGTCGATGTACTCCTTGCCATCGACGTCCCACAGCTTGGCTCCGGCCGCCCGCTCGGTGAAGATGGGATGCGCGTTGCCGACGCCGCGCACGACTTCAGACGCGCGAAGCTCCAGCAGCTCTTTCGTTCGAGATGCCGCGATCGCCACGGATATCTTCGTCCTTTCGGGGACTGGCTTTAATGAAAGGGCGCGGCCAAGTTGGTCGCCTCTATCTAGCTTAATTCTACCTGGCCAGGAAGGCCAAGGCTATGTGAGCAACATACAAAAATCGCATGGCCTTTCGTGCAGTTAGCACCAATCATGAGCCGGCGTTCGACCGCGCTCGGTGCAATCGTATCCCGGCATGAAGCTGCGGGACGCTCTTGCCCTTGACTCGTTCAATGCTGCCGCGGTCGTGGCGGGCGAGCAAGGTCTTTCGCGTGAGGTGCAATGGGCGCACGTCATTGACATGCCCGATCCTGCGCCGTGGGTGCGGCCCGGGCAACTGTTGCTGACGACCGGATTCGCCTGGCCCGCGCAAGAGCGCGAGGTCCGCGATCTCGTGCGCTTGCTCGACGAGCGCGGCCTGGCTGCGGTCGTCCTTGCCGTTCCCGGTTATCTAAAGAAGTTTCCTGACGCTGCGAAGACCGAAGCCGACCGCGTCGGGCTGCCCCTGATCGAAATCCCTTTCGACGTGCCGTTTGCGCAGATCACCGAAGAGCTGCACCGCACGATCCTCGCCGAGCAGTACAAGATCATCGAGCGTTCTGATGAGATCCACAACCAGCTCACGAGGGCCGCGGCGGAAGGCAAAAGCCTCGCCGATCTCGCGCACACGTTGGGCACTCTGCTCGAACGTTCGGTGACGATCGAAGATCCCGACGGCAAGCTGCTCGCCTATCACGCTGCCGGTCCCCCGGAGGATCCTATCCGCCAAAAGACACTCGCCGACGCGCACACGCCTGCGGCGGTACACGAGGCGCTCGCCGCATCGGGCATTTTGCAAGAGATCCATGCGAGCACAGGACCAATGCGTGTTGCCCCAATGGCAGAGATCGGGCTCGTCGCACGCGTGGTCTGCCCCATCCGCCTCGGCGCCGAGCTTGTCGGTCTTGTGTGGATCGTCGAGGGCCCCGGTCAGCTCTCGGAACTCGATATGCGCGCGGCCGAACACGCAGCGCTCGTGGCAGCGGTACACGTCGCTCACCAGCGCGAGCTTGCGATGACCGAAGCGCGCCTGGGTTACGCTTCGTTCCTGTCACTGCTGGAAGCCGGCGACGACGATCCGCAGGCGATCGAACGCGCGCGGCTTTTGGGCTTCGATCCGGAAGGCCGGCACCGGGTCGGCATTTGCGTGATCCCCGAGCCCTTACCGCTCTCGCGCGAAGGCTTCTTGCGACGAGAACAGATCGCTGCTCGATTGGCTGCCGCCGTGCGCGCGCTGGGTGCGCAATCGCTCTTGACGGCATCGCTCAATCATGTCGTCTTCCTCTTGCCTGGCGAGGCTGACGCCGACGAGCTATGGCAAGCACTGAGCGATCCGGCGCTCGTGCTCGTGCTCGGGGGCGTGCACGCGGGTGCCTCCGGTGCGCGGCGCAGCTATCGTGAAGCACAATCGCTCGTCGGCTATGCCGACGGCGCGAAGGTGCAGCGCTTCGAAGACGCACTCGTGCCGCGCGTGCTCATGGGCGATACGGGAGCGCGCGAAGCCTTCGTGGAGCATCTGCTCGGCGGCTTGCGATCGCGCCGGGGAAGCCATGCGCTCGAGGAGGCGCTGCTCGTGCTCGCACGGCATGGATTCAATCTGAAGGCCACGTCCGAGACCTTGGGCGTGCACCTGAACACCCTACGGTACCGTCTTGCCAAGGCGCTGGAAGCGTTGCACCTCGACCTGGATGACCCGGACACCCGTTTTCAGCTCCAGCTGGCGGCTAAGATTTTGGACTATTCTTCCAAAAACTGACAGGTAAATTCGGCTGTGGCTAACATAGTGTTAGCTTTGCATTAAGGGTACACTTGGTGTGAACCGCTTCGTGCTTAATTGGGAGATAGACCCGTGTCAATTCAGAAGCTAAGGGCTTTTGTTTTTGCCTGTTTTCTCTCGGTCGCATTTGCGCTTCCCGCGGCGGCGGGCACGACCGGCGGTTTGCATGGCCGCATCACCGATGTGGAATCAGGTCAACCCGTCGCCGACGTCTCAGTGACCGTCACTGCGCCTGCGCAGACCGCGACGACCGTTACATCAGCCAGCGGTGAGTACACGTTCCTTTCTTTGAATCCTGACACGTACACGCTGACGGCGAAAAAGGATGGCTACTCGATCGAGCAGGTACCCGGCATCACCATCATCTCCGACCAAGTGCGTTCGGTCAACGTGCGCATTCAGCGCTCACTGAAAACGATCGGGAAAGTTGCCGTGCATGGCACGGCAGGCCTCGTGCGCTCAGGTGTCGTGAGCGATGTGTATTCGGTCAACGCGGTGACGCAAAAGGCGGCCGCGCCGCTCGCGGGTGCGGCGTCACTCAACCAAGCGTACGGCGCGATCGCGACGGCCCCTGGCGTCAACTACGATCAGGGCCAGCAAGGTTGGTATCAGAACATCTTCATCCGCGGCGGCGACATCGACCAAGTCGCCTACGAATTCGATGGCGTGCCGGTGATCCGCGAATCAGACGATGGCGCGGTCACGACGCTCACCAACCTCGGCCAAGCCGAGGTCCAGGTGTATGCGGGCGGCACGCCCGCATCGGCGGACGCTCCTGGACTCGCGGGCTACATCAACCAAGTCGTCAAGACGGGCACGTATCCCGGATACGCAAATATGGCGATGGGCATCGGTGGGCCGCCGCTCTACAACAAGGCGATGCTCGAAGCGGCCGGCGGCACTCCCGATCGGCTCTTCACCTACTACGTGGGCACGCAGTACGTCACCCAGGACAACCGTTTCGGCGACCAGTTCAACGGCGCAAGCAACCCGCTCTACTTCTATCCGCTCTCCTACGGCAACCCGTACCCGAACCCGACGAGCAGCACGATCGCGTCGCCGTTGAACACGGTCGTGCCCGATGGTTCAGCGCAGTGGTTGTGGGCGCCAGGTCCGACCAATGCGATCGCGCACATGACAGATCAGGAAACGATCGCCAACTTCCACATCGGGCTTTCCCACAAACATGACACGGGCAAAGACGACATCCAGCT
>JAFANK010000145.1 GCA_019232725.1 Vulcanimicrobiota bacterium
GCCGTTGCCGGCGCGCCCGCTTTCCGGTTGCAACACGATCGGCGTGGACGGTGGGAGATCGCCGGCCAGGTGGCCGAGGAGCGCCCGCGCGAGCTCCAGATCGTGGTGATCAGCGATCACGAATTTGAGTTGCATGCGTCCCTGCGCTGTCGCGAAGTACTTGCGCAGCACCGTGGGCTTGGGCGTGTAGCCCGACGAGCCCAGCTTTGGACTGATCGAGAAGAGCGAAACACCGGCAAGCTCCGCGAAGATCGTGCCGCTCGTCTCCACCGTGATGTGACGAGGCCCGAGCGCGCTGACCAAGGGTGCGATGTCTTGCGCGAGCGGTTCACCGCCCGTGATGACGACACGATCGTGGCTACCCGCCAGTGCGGTGATGTCCTCGATGCTCATGTCGCGTCCGGCATCGCCGGCGAGCGCGTACGGCGTGTCGCACCACGCACATCGGAGTGGACAACCATCGAGTCGTATGAAAAGCGACGGCGTGCCGATGAACTCGCCTTCGCCTTGAATCGATAAGAAGGTCTCGTTGACACGCAACGTGGCGGGCGCATGCATTGGACTCATACTGTTCGCGCCGATGCTTTTGGCTACCCTCGTCACCTCCTGCGCTGCGCCGAACGAGAGGCAAGTAAAAGCCCGTGTCGAAGCGCCATTGCCCTTACTCGCCCTGCGGAGGTGAATGATGGCTGCCACGAGCGCCCATGGCATCAGGAACGTCGCTTTCGTCGGTCCGCATCATAGCGGCAAGACCACGCTCGTCGAGGCGCTTTTGGCACACGCGCATGCGGTGCCGCGCAAAGGATCCGTCGTGGAAGGGACGGCGACGACCGACCACGATCCCGAATCCCAGTCGCATCAGATGTCGGTCGCTCCATCGTTCGCCTATCTCACGAGCAGCGGCGTCCGCGTGAATATCATCGACTGCCCAGGGGCGGTCGATTTTTTTGAAGAGACCAAATTCGCGCTGTACGGAGCGGACGCAGCTGTCATCGTCGTCGAGGCCGACCCGAATCGTCTGCCGCAAGTCGAGATCTTGGTGGACTATATCCAATCGATGCAGATGGCGCATTGTTTTGTCATCAACCGCCTCGACCGGCCCGGTGCGGATTTCCCGGGCACCTATGCCGCGCTTCGCCAACGGTTCGGCAACCATGTCGTGGCCGAACAGGCGCCCATCGGCCAGGGCGAGACGCTCTCCGGGTTTGTGGACGTCGTCAGCATGAAGGCGTACAAGTACGGCGAGAGCAGCTCAACGCCGACGACGCTTCCCGAGCACCTCGCCGACAAGGATCATGAACAGCTGCTCGAAGCGTTGGCTGACTTCGACGACCATCTCATGGAGGAGATCCTCGAGGGGCAAGAGCCGCCGCTCGACGAGGTCGAGCACGATCTCGAAGCAGATGTCAGCACCGACAAGATCGTCCCGGTGGTCGTCGCAAGCGGCATCCGCGGGTTCGGGGTGCCAGAATTGCTCGAGCTTATCATCCGTCAATTTCCGGACGGTGCGGAGATCCGACGCGTAGATGCGTCCGGTGTCGCGGTCGAGCCCAATGCCGGGGGGCCGGTGGTCGCGCAGGTCGTGAAGACGACGGTGCATCCGCAAAGCGGGAAGCTATCGATCGTGCGCGTGCTCTCGGGCCAGTTGGGTTCGGATACGGCGCTCGTCAACACCACGCGCGACGTGAAAGAGCGCCCCGGCGGCGTATACGCGCTCTTGGGAAAGAGCCAGTCGACCGTGCCGAGCAGCGGTCCCGGCAGCCTCGTCGCCATCGCGCGCTTGGAGACGACGGTCACCGGCGACACGTTGTGCTCCAACGGCGCAAAAGTGAGGATGCCGGTGCACGTGCTGCCCAAACCGGCTTTCTCGCTGGCGCTGCGTCCTCATGATCGCGCCGACGAAGCCAAACTCTCGCAGCTGCTCGTGCGCATGCGCGAAGAAGACCCCACGCTCGTCATCGAGCGAGAACATTTCACCGACGAGCTCGTGCTGCGCGGATACGGTGAGATGCACTTGGCAGTGACGGTCGAACGCCTGCAACGCAAATACGGCGTCAAGCTCGACACGCAGTTGCCGCAAGTGCCCTATCGCGAGACCATCACGGGGAAAACGCAGCAACAGGGCCGCTACAAACACCAGACGGGTGGCCACGGCATGTTCGGCGACGTCCACCTCGACATCGAACCGATGGCGCGCGGCAGCGGCTTTTCGTTCAAGGAGAAGATCGTCGGCGGCGCAGTCCCCAAACAGTTCTTCCCCGGCGTGGAGAAAGGCGTGCGCGAAGCGCTCGAAAAGGGCCCGATCGGCGGATTTCCCGTCGTGGACGTCCACGTCGTCTTGGTGGACGGTTCCTATCACACGGTCGACTCCAACGAGATGTCCTTCAAGCTGGCGGCATCGCTCGCGATGCGCGAAGGCATGCCCAAATGTCACCCAGTGTTGCTCGAGCCGATTCAACGCATCGAAGTGACCGTGCCGACCGCGTACACGAGCACCGTGCTGCAGCAGATCAGCGGCCATCGGGGCCAGATCCAAAGCTATGGCCCAAGCGAGGTACGCCAGGGATCCGACGTCGTGAAGGCGCTCGTGCCCCAGGCGGAGATACCTCGGTATCTCACCGAACTGCGCACGGCTACCCAAGGCCTTGGCTATTTCACGGCTGAGCACGATCATTTCGAGTTCGCGCCACCGAAAGTCGTGCAAACCGTGACCGCCGAACGGAAGGAACTGGCCGCGGCGCGGTAACGTCACAAAGCGGACGAGAAATGTAGCAGCGCTGCCGGTGTGAGGCTGTCTTTTGTCAGAGTGACAGCCGGAGCAATGCAAGCAGCCGTCAAAGCTGTGCAGGTCGGCTCCAGATCCTTTCACGCGCGCTTGTGCGCTCGTACCAACGGATCTCTGCGCAACATTGCTCGACCGTTTGTCTCCGTAAAGGAATCCGATGTCTGAAGCTTACTGCCGCCGCGTGAACACCACGCGGTCCACCAAGGCTCGCCGCCCGTTCGCATTGCCCGGTTCTGCGCCACGCTACGCGCCAGACCGGCCGGCTGCCGTCGGGCATATCGCGCTCACGCTTTCCTTCGACTTCGATGATCACGTGCTGTTCGGCAGTTGCCGCACGACGTTCACCGCAGTCGGCAAGCCGTTGCGCACCCTTGAGATGGACGCCGATCACCTCGTGATCAAAAACGTGCGCAACGCGCGCGGCAAGAAACTTGCCTTTGAGACATCCGGCGGACGGCTGCGCATCGAATTGGGCGAGACCTTGCAGCCGGGCAAATCGAGCACGGTCATCGTCGATTACGAAGCACGGCAGCCGACGCAAGGCATCTATTTCATCTCGCCCGACAAAGCGTATCCGAAAAAACCGGTGCAGGTGTGGACTCAGGGTCAAGATCAGGACGCTCATTACTGGTTTCCGTGCATCGACTATCCCAATGCCAAGGCGACAACCGAAGTCATCGCTACCGTCCCCGCCAGCTACTTCGTGCTGAGCAATGGTACGCTCGTCTCGACCACGAGCGATAAACGCGCCAAGACCAAGACCTACCATTGGAAGATGGAGACACCGCACGTGACCTATCTGGTCTCGTGCGTCGCCGGCGAGTTTTCGGAAGCGACGGAACTGCTTGGCGAGTTGCCGGTATCGTATTATGTGACGCCGGGGCGTGAAGCAGACGGCGCGCGCGCGTTCGGCAAGACCCCGAAGATGGTGAAGTTCTTCTCGGACCGCATCGGTGTGCCATACCCGTATACGAAGTATGCGCAGATCGCGGTCAGCGACTTCATCTTCGGTGGCATGGAGAACACGACGGCGACGACGCAGACGGACACCACGCTGCACGATGCGCGGGCGCATCTCGATTTTTCAAGCGATCCGCTCGTAGCACACGAGCTCGCGCATCAGTGGTTCGGCGACCTCTTGACGTGCAAAGACTGGTCGCACGCCTGGCTCAACGAAGGCTTTGCCACCTATTTCGAAGCCCTGTTCCGCGAGTACGATCTGGGCGCGGACGAGTTCGATTATTACCGGCTGCAGCTCGCAGCCCGCTATTTCGACGAGGACAGCAAGGAATATCGCCGCCCGATCGTCACCAATGTGTACGCGGAGCCCATCGACCTCTTCGACCGCCACCTCTATGAGAAGGGCGCCTGCGTCCTGCACATGATCCGGCGCACGCTCGGCGATGATTTGTGGTGGCGAGCCATCAACCGCTACGTCAACGATCACAAACTCGAAAACGTCGAGACGATCGACTTCGTCCGCGCCATTGAATCAGTGAGCGGGCGCAACATGCTGCAGTTCTTCGACCAATGGGTGCATCGCGGCGGCCATCCCGACCTCAAAGTGACCTACGATTACGATGATGCCACAGCCTTGGCCACTGTGAAGGTCGAGCAAACGCAAGACCCAAGTGATGGCACGCCCGTTTATGCGATTCCCCTGACCTTCGCGTTTATCAATGGCAAGACCGAACGCCGCATGACCGGTCTGCTCGAGCAAAAAGAGCAGACATTCACCTTTGCATTGGGTCAACGCCCGGAGATCTTTTGTTTCGATCCCGACGGCGACGTGCTCAAGACAACTGAGCTCAGCGTGCCGACGGAGATGCTCATCCGTCAAGCGCATCTCGATAAGAACTTATGCGCGCGCATCGACGCGATCCGCGCCCTGGCCAAGACGCCGACCTCTGCGGTCGTTGACGCGCTTGCGCGGCTCTTATCAGCTCGGGTGTTCTGGGGTGTTGCCGCACAAGCAGCACAGGCGCTCGGCACGATTCGCAGCGAGCGGGCGTTTGCGGCGTTGCGTGCCGGCCGCGCGACGGCGCACCCGAAGGCGCGACGCGCCGTCGCACGAGCGCTTGGCGAATTTCGCGGTGACGAGGCGTGTGCGGCGCTTGCGCCGATGCTCGCCCGCGATGCGTCATATTTTGTCGAGGCAGAGGCAGCGCTCGCGATCGGCAAGACCCGGTCGAAAAAGGCGTACGATCTGCTGATCAAAGCGCTGGTCAAAGACTCGTACAATGAAGTCATCCGGCGCGGTGCGATGTAGGGCCTCGGGGAGCTCGGCGATGAGCGCGCGATACCAGTGCTTTTGGCCTGGACGGACTACGGAAAGGCGCCATATGCGCGCGAGACCGCCATTGCAGTGCTCGGCAAGCTTGGTCAAGGGAAACGTCCGGTGCGCAACCGGATCGTCGACTTGCTCGACGACAAGAACTTCCACGCACGGATGGCCGCGGTCGACGCATTGGAGGCGCTGGGGGATGCTGAGGTGATCCCTGCACTGCAGCGTCTGGCAACACAGGATATCGAAGGCCGGCTCAAAGGTGCCGCTGCCAAAGCGATCCGTGGCATCACCGAGCGGCTCGAGAAACCGGCCGAGCTCAAGCAGCTGCGCGGTGAGATCGACACTCTAAGGGAGAGTAATAAATCGCTGCTCGACCGCCTCGAGCGCCTGGAATCCACATCAAAGAGCAAGCCAAAAGCAAAGCGCTAAGAAGAAACTTGCGTCGCCTGTAGCGACCTAGGCCAAGCGTCAGTCGCCCTTGGCGAGCATCACCGAGGTCGACTTGATCATGGCGGTCACCTCGTCGCCGACCGCTAGTCCCATCTCTTTGACCGCCTCAGCAGTGACTAAAGCGACGAGATGATTGTCGCCGATGCGGACGCTCACTTTTGCCATGAGACCGTCAGTAGTGATCTCTTGCACGACGCCCGGGAGCTTGTTACGCGCGCTAACCCGCATCGATGCGCTCCTCCGTAATGGTTGCGCGGCATCCCAGAGCCACCGTCATCGCGGCCACTACGTCGGGTCGGTCGATGTCTAAGCCGGTCAGTAATCGGATGCGATCGAGCCGGTAGCGCACGCTGTTGCGGTGCAGAAAAAGGACTTCCGCCGTCTTGTCGACGCGAGCGCCGCTTGCGTAATATGCGCGCAGCGTCGCCACAAGGCCACTGCAACGTTCTGCATCTTCCTGTTCAAGCTCGGCGACAAGCGCTTGCGCCCAGCGGGCGGCATCGGGGTCACGGCCTGCGATCTCACCAAGCCGCTGCAAGAAGCCTTTTACCGGGTCCGGTCGCAAGTCACGCAGTCTGCGGTCGGGTAGCGATCGTCGCATCAGAACACCGTGAACAGCACGAGCTGGCCGCGCGAGTCGAGCATGAACACGTACGTGTCGTCTGTGTGCAGCGAGGTCACCGGCGGGAAGAACGGATTGACTGTGTTGTTGGTCTGGCCGTTGCTCGCGATGAGCAGTTGGCTCAAGAGCGTACCAGGCGCGCCAGACGAATTGCCGGGGCTGACATAGTGACCGAGCAAGTAGCTGCCGCTCGTCGGTGAACCGAGCGTTCCGTAGTTGTTCCCTGAGCCGTCGCTTGCCATGTTCGCGCCAGGCAGTGGCGCCGGGCTGAAGTTGTACGGATTTTGGCTCGATGTTGGGATCGCCACTTTGAACGATGCGCCATTCTTGTGGAAGATCGTGTAGATGCCGATCGCGCCGATCGTGGACTGCGCGGCGTCAGTCGTGTACATGCTCGTACCGCTGTACGTGTATGACCCTGTGGTCTTGCCTGTGCCATCCAGCGCGAAAGCGGCCCACGATACGGTACCTGCTTGGTTGTCTTGCGCGATGAACACACGGGCGGAATCGGCGGCGATCGTTCGCGTCCCAGCAGTGCCAAGTCCATCAACGAACGTGACCGCGGGGGTGCACGTCTTCGGCGTCGATGTCGCGGCCAGACACTGATCGACGAGGCCGCTGCTGTTCACAAACCAATCGTTGCCGTTGCCGTCGATAGCGACAGCGATCGGCCGATACGCGGCAGGCAGGGCATAAAAACCGTTGTTGGCACCGGGCGAGCCGATCTCAGAATACCCGAAGCCGCTGCCCATCGTTCCAAGTGCGCCGACGCCGCCCGAACCTGCAGTGCTGAAATCTAGCGAAATATCGATCGGCCTTCCCAGCGCAGGAAAGGTACCCACAAAGGTGGGCGCCGCGGGCGCAGGCGTCGGCGATCCGCCGTTGTTCTGATTGTTGTTCTTATGATTGTTCGATGTGATCAAGATGCCGACCCCAATGGCGGCCGCCACGAACACAAGCGGCTGGTAGACAGCCGGCACGGAGCTTTGCGGGTCGATAGGCTTTGAACAACCGGCAAGCAACGACGCCAGCATGCTTGCTGCCGCGATCACACCAACAATCGTTCGCGGATGTCTTAGCTTTGTATTGAACATTTCAACCCATTGAGAATGTTGCAGCATGTGTCCTACAATAGATTCCGCCTATCGGCAAAATCGTTCCTTGGTCATTCTCGCCTTCGTCGTCAGTGAAGGGAGGTTTATGATGTCGACCGAGCCGCGAAACGACAGTGTCCGTCTCGTGGGGGGATTCCTCGCGCTGCTGCTCGTCGGGTGCGGGAGCAATGCTTCCGTGCCGTCACTGCAAAGCGCTAGTCAGAACGCGACTCAGAACCAGTCGATTCTCACACCCCTGAACAAGGGCAAACATTTCGTGGTGAGTAGTACGACGTTCAAAGACAATACCAAGGTGCCTCAGAGCATGGTATTCAACGGTTCGGGTTCCGGTTGCACGGGCGGCAACAAATCGCCGCAGCTTTCATGGTCGAAAACCCCCGCCGGAACCCGTAGCTATACGGTGCTCATGTTCGACGTCACCGCAAGTTTCACGCACTGGGGGATGTACAACATTCCAGCCAGCACGACAAGCTTGCCGGAGAATGCCGGAACCGCTGGCAGCCCAGATGGTCAGCAAATCCTCAATGACTTTGGTATCGGTCAGCAATACGACGGCCCGTGCCCGCCACCCGGCCCCGCGCACCATTACGTTATCACGGTATTTGCCCTCGACTGCACGTTAACGTTGCCCTCACCGCTTGGAAAGTTTCCGCCGTTCCCAGAGACGCTGCTCTACGCATTGATTGAAGCTGGCGACGATATACTCGGAACGGCTCAGATCACTGGGCTCTATTCGACCTGATCACACGGATCGCAGCTCACCACGCTGGCGTTGATTCGCGACGCGTCGCCGAGGAAGAGAACCCCGGCGGCGCGTCAAACGATTGTGGCCCATGAAGAGCGAGCCCAAGGTCCGTGCCTCGCTGCCTGACGGCCTCACCGCCGACACGCTGCGCGAAATGTACTATCGCATGGTGCTGACGCGCATGTGCGACGATCGCGCCTTTGCGCTCAATCGTCAAGGCAAAATTCCATTCGCCGCGACCTGCCAAGGTCATGAAGGCGTCCAGGTCGGCGCCGCCTATGCGCTCAAGCGCGGCACTGATTGGCTCGTGCCTTATTATCGCGACACAGCGCTTGCACTGTCTTATGGGGTCACGCCGCGCGAGCAGCTGATGTGCCTGTTCGCACGCAAAGCAGACATCTTCTCAAGTGGGCGTCAGTTCCCCAACCACTATAGCGTGCCCGACCGTAACATCGCGAGCATCTCCAGCATCATCGCCGCGCACGTCACGCATGGTGTGGGGATGGCGCTCGCCTTCCGCATGCGCAAGCAGCCGATCGTCACGCTCATCACGTTCGGTGAAGGCTCGACCAGCGAAGGCGAATGGCACGAAGCGCTCAACTTCGCCAGCATTCACAAAGTACCAGCAGTGTTTTTGTGTGAGAATAACGAGTTCGCGATCTCGGTGCCGCAGAAGCTGCAGATGGCGATCACGAACGTCGCCGATCGCGCCGCAGGATACGGTATGCCAGGCGTCATCTGTGACGGCACGGATCCCGTCGCGACGTACACGGTCGTGCGCGCGGCTGTCGAACGCGCGCGTGCAGGCGAAGGCCCCACGCTTATCGAGGCCAAGTGCTATCGCGCGATGTCGCACACAAGCGATGACAATCAAGCCACCTATCGCACGCCGCAGGAGATCGAGGCGCTCAAGAGCCGAGATCCCATTCCGCGTTTTGAGGGATGGCTCAAAGACCGTGGCCTGATTGATGACGAGACGATTGCCCAGCTGAAGAAGAAAGCGCAAGCAGAGGTCGATGAGGCGACGGACTGGGCCGAGCAGCAGCCGCCGCCCACCGAGGAAGACCTGTACACCCATGTCTACGCGTCTGGGGCGCTGTCGTAGGCGATGGCCGTTAAGACGGTGCTCGACGGCGTCCGCGACGCCATCCATGATGAGATGAAACGCGATGACCGCGTCTTCATCATGGGTGAGGATGTCGGCCCGCGCGGGAATGTCTTTTTGATCACCAAAGGTTTTCTGGATGAGTTCGGCCGCGACCGCGTCATCGACACGCCGCTTGCCGAAGCCTCGATCGTCGGTGTCGCCGTCGGTGCGGCAATGGCCGGCATGCGTCCGATCGCAGAGATCCAGTTCGCCGACTTCATCTATCCGGCGTACAACCAAATCGTCGGCGAGGCGGCCAAGATCCGCTATCGCACGGCGGGCGCACAGACGTGCCCGCTCGTGATCCGCACGCCCTACGGCGGTGGCGTGCGCGGCGCGCTCTCGCATTCGGTGAGCGTCGAAGCGCTTTTCTACCATGTCCCCGGACTGAAGATCTGCGTTCCATCGACGCCGCGCGATGCGCAAGGCATGCTGGTCAGCGCCATTCGCGATGAGGACCCCGTGCTGTTCTTGGAGCACAAGCGCACCTACCGGCTCATCAAAGGCGAGGTTCCCGACAGCGAGTTCACGGTGCCGATCGGCGTGGCCGATGTCGCCCGTACGGGCAAGGACCTTTCCGTCATCACCTACGGCCTGATGCGGCATTTCGCCGTGGAGGCAGCCGAAACGCTTGCCCGCGACGGTATTGATGCCGAAGTGATCGACCTGCGCTCCGTGCGCCCGTTAGACCGCGCGACCATTCTCGATAGCGTGCGCAAAACTCGCCGTGCGCTCGTCGTGCACGAAGATCAAAAATTTGGAGGCATCGGCGCCGAGGTATGCGCGATCATCGCCGAAGAGGCGCTGTTCGAACTCGATGCGCCGCTGCGCCGCGTCTGCGGACCGGATGTACCCGCCATGGGCTACGCCAAAGAATATGAAGAGGCGTTCATGCCGAACCCCGAACGCATCGGGGCTGCGATGCGCGAGCTCGCCGCCTTCTAAAGGAGAACGCCGCTCTTGGCCACCGTCACTATGCCGCAGCTCGGCGAGACCGTCACGGAAGGCACCGTCGGGCGCTGGCTCAAGAAGGTCGGCGAAAACGTCCAGAAATACGAGCCGCTGCTCGAAGTCGAGACCGACAAGGTCGCATCGGAAATACCATCGCCGTTTGCCGGTGTGCTGACGAAAATCCATGTTGAAGAGGGAACGACGGTGCCGGTCGGCGCCGCGGTCTGCGACATCGGTGACGCTGCTGCCCCCGGTCCATCCACACAAGGGGCAGGGACGCCGGCTGCATCGAGCCCCTCGCCACCAGGCGGTGCAGAGGCGGCTTCCCCGCAACCGGCGAGCGTGCATAGCATCGTGGGCCCTGGCGCGGAGCGCAGCACGCCAACGGACGGCATCCGGTACTCTCCTGCGGTGCGCAAACTGGCTCGCGAACATCGCGTGGATCTGCGCCAGCTGTCCGGGAGCGGGCGTGGTGGACGAGTGACCGCGAGGGATGTGCTGATCTACGTCGATTCGGGCGCGACCCGGTTTTCGCCGGCTGCGCAAACGGCAGCGGTTGCCACTGCACCAACACCGGCGAAAGCAGTACCGCAAGCGACCATTGCGCACGGCGACACGACGATACGCGTCACGCAGATGCGCAAGACCATCGCCGAGCACATGGTGCTTTCCAAGACGACGGTGCCGCACGCCTGGTCGATGGTCGAGGCTGACGTCACCGATCTCGTCAAATGGCGCGAAGCCGAAAAAGCCGGCTTCAAAGCTCGCGAAGGTGTGAATCTCACGTTCTTGCCGCTTGTCGTGCTCGCGGTGTGCGAATCGCTGCGCGAATTCCCGATGGTGAATGCCACGTGGGCTGGTGACCGCATCATCGTGCGCAAGCAGATCAACGTCGGCATCGCCGTGGATATCGAAGATGGACTGGTCGTGCCGGTGGTCCGGGATGCCGATCACATGAGCCTGTCCGGTGTCGCCCGCAAGATCACGGAACTGGTCGATAAGGCGCGCAGCCGCAAGCTCACGCTGGAAGAGATGTCCGATGGCACGATCACCGTGGATAACACGGGAGCGCTGGGCAGCATCGCCTCATATCCGATCATCAACCCGCCGCAAGCGGCGATCATCACGATGGAGGCGATCGTCAAGCGGCCGTGGGTCATCCATGATGCCATCGCGATCCGGTCGATCATGAACCTGTGCTTGAGTCTGGATCACCGCGTGCTTGACGGCTCGATCGCCTCGCGCTTCCTCCAGTCTGTGAAGCGCCGGTTGGAGACCGCCCCAGCCAGCAGATGAGTTCAGCCTCCTTTCAGGCTGGCCACGTAATGTAAGAAGCGGTGCACATGCGGCCGCTCCGTTTCGCAGTGATCGTCACCTGCGCCGGCGGCAATGGTGGCCAGCTGTTATTCGTCTTTCCGCAGCTCGATATAACGGTGATGATCACGGCAGCGAACTATGGCCAGTACCCGGTCTGGCAGAAATTCGTCAACGAGCTCGTGCCGGACTACATCGTCGCCGCCGTCCGCTGAACGGCACCACCGCAGTTTCTAAAAGGCGGGCGGCGCGTATGGGTCTGTTGCGGCGACCGCCTGCAGTTCTGCGGCCGACAGCGGCGGCGCGGTTGCGCCATAGGCAGCATCGATCGTCTGGATGAACGCATTAGCGACAAGCGCATAACCGGTATTCGAAGGATGAATGCCGTCGATGCTGAGCAGGCCTCCGCCGAATCCTAAGGTGCAGCAGAACGGTGGATTGACCGGAATGCCGCCGGCTTCGTGGATAGTGGCGAACAGCTTATGCACATCCACAAGCGGCGCGCCGCTCGATAGCGCCGCCGCTGCGATGGCCGCGTTATATTGCGTGTTCAAGCTCTGCACTTGCACGGCGAATGCGTCGACTAAGTAGTCGCCGGGTGCGCTGAGCACCGGCGTGACGCTGCCGCCTTTGAGGGTCGCAAGCGTCTTGAAGAAACCTGTTTCGGTGAGAAAACCGCCAGGACCGACGTGATACGTCGCGGCGATATACGCGGTCACGGCTGTTGCGGGGATCGCCGGCACGCTGAACGGTGGCGCTTC
>JAFANK010000184.1 GCA_019232725.1 Vulcanimicrobiota bacterium
TCGCACGCGCACGCATAGCCGTCGCGCTGTGTCTCGCGCTCTTCGCGGTGGCGCTGTCGCTTCCGGCGGCCGCCGCACCGACGTTCACCATTCTCCATACATTTAGCGGTGTGGGCACTGACGGTGCGCAGCCGCAAGGCGGCTTGCTGCAGGACATCGCCGGCAAAATTCACGGCGAGACCCAGCTGGGTGGCCTGAACGGCGTCGGCACCGACTGGGTCATGTCCAGCTCCGGCTCGACGTTCAACACCTTGTACAATTTTGGTGCCACCGCTATCGATGGACAAGCCCCCACCGGCGGCCTGCGCAACCTCGTCGGCGATGCTGAAGTCACCGGCATCGATTTCGGCGTCGCGCAGTCGGGAGGTAGCTTTGGCCTTGGCACGGTGTTCATCGCCGACCAGCTGGGCAATGAGATCACGATCCACAACTTCACCGGCGGCACTGACGGAGGAGTTCCTGTTGGGCGCCTGCTGCCATGGGTTGACGGCAGCTACTACGGCACGGCCGCGGACGGTGGTCAGTACGGCTATGGCACCGTCTTCCGCATCGCCGGCAATGGCAGCTTCAAGGTCTTGCACGCCTTCAATCTGAGCGACGGTGCAAATCCGTTAGGCGGCTTGCAATACGGCAATGACGGCAATTTCTACGGCTCGACCGTCGGCGGCGGCAAATTCAACGAAGGCGTCGTCTATAAAATCTCGCCGACCGGTTCGTTTAGCGTCATCTACAATTTCACGGGCGGCACCGACGGCGGCGGCCCCCAAGAGGCGCTGGCGACAGATTTCCACGGCAATCTCTACGGGACCACGAGCTTGGGCGGCACGGGTCGTGTGGGCACGATCTTCCGCGTGAACCAGTGGGGCTCGTTCACCACCCTCTACACGTTCCCGACGGCGTCTGACGGAACGAACCCGAAAGGTTCGACGCCGCTCGCTTCGCTCACGCTGAGCACGATCGACTGCGATCGTGACCTGTTCACGACGCCTGCGCAGGTGCGCAGACTGATCTGGCAGCGTGCGACCGGTCGCGCGTTTACCTTTGGCGGCTCGGCGCCTGTGGTGCTCTACGGCAGCACGACATCCGGCGGCAATGCCACGAACAGCGGCGTGATCTTCTCGTTCAACGTCAGCACCAAGACGTACACGATCCTGTACGCGTTCTCCGGGTCCGATGGCGCGGTGCCCGACGGCAAGCTGCTCGCCTCGTTCGACGGCAATCTCTACGGCACCACGACGGCAGGTGGCGCGAATGGCGTCGGCGTCGTCTTCAAGATCGGCGGCGTGCTCTCAAGCGCGGCGCCGCTCCGCGGCACGTTCCAAGGAATCCACCGGATACACTGACACTAGCTAACCTCTCCCCCGGGGTTGTGAGGGCGGCACATGTGGGGGCGGCACTTTATGTGCCGCCCTTGCGTATGGGCAACTCTTATGTGGGGGCGGCACTTTATGTGCCGCCCACGTCGCGGGATGCATACCGGGCATGCGCGAACTGCTGTGCAGGAGGGGTCTATGAACCGTTCGCTCGTCGGTTGTCTCGTCGCGATTGTCATCCTCGTCCTCGTCGTCGTCGCGCCTGCCATCGGTGCCTACAATAATCTCGTGACCCTGGATCAGGCGGTTCAGGCGCAATGGGGGCAGGTGCAAAACGTCTACCAACGGCGCGCCGATCTCATCCCCAATCTCGTCGCCACCGTCAAAGGCGTCGCCAACTTCGAGAAGAGCACGTACATCGCGGTAGCCGAAGCGCGCGCAAAGGTCGGCCAAGTGCAGGTGCCGAGCGCGCAAGCCATCACCTCCAATCAGCAGACGCTCTCGCAATACCAATCAGCTCAAGATGGGCTGACGGCGGCGCTCTCGCGTTTGCTGGTCGTCGTCGAGCGCTACCCCGAGCTCAAAGCGAACGAGAACTTCCTCACCCTGCAGTCGCAACTCGAAGGGACCGAAAACCGCATCGCGGTCGAGCGCATGCGGTACAATGAGGATGCCCAAGCGTTCAATACTGCGCGCCAGACGTTCCCCACGGTTTTGTACGCAAATCTGTTCGGCAGCCGTTTTGCGCCCAAGGCATATTTCCAAGCACAAGCCGGCGCCCAGAACGCGCCCAAAGTGAACTTCTAAAGCTCCGTGAACTTCGTCCGCGTCCTCGCCACGGTGCTCCTCGTTGCGTGGGCGACCGCAGCACGCGCAAGCGAAGTACCCATTCCACCCTCGCCCACCACTTGGGTGACGGACAATGCCGGTCTGCTGTCCTCCTCGACCAAAGATGCACTTGAATCGCGTCTGTCCGCTTACAACCGCACGACCGGTCACCAAATCATCGTCTGGATCGGCACGACCACCGGCGACACGCCGCTCGAAGATTGGACGATTCACGCCTTCACCGACTGGAAAGTCGGGCGCAAGAAGCTCGACGATGGTGCCGCACTGTTCCTGTTCACTGCCGATCGCAAAGCGCGCATCGAGGTCGGCTACGGCCTCGAACCACTGCTGACCGACGCCATCGCGTCGAGCATCATCCGCAACGACATCGTGCCAAACATGCGTCAGGGCAATGGCGATGCCGCCGTGACGAGTGCCGTCAGCGCCATGCTCGCAGCCATCGGCGGCGAAAACGGTGCGACCCCTAATCCTGAAGCGGCAGCGGGCGAGCAAGGCGGTGCCGGCATCGTCGCCCTCGTGTTGATCATTTTCGCGGTCATCGTGTTCTTCGGCATCATGACCGCGATCGCGCGGGCGATGCGCGGCGGCCGATATTATTCGGTCGGTTCGGGACCATTTATGTGGTTCGGCGGCTCGGGTGGCGGTGGCTGGGGCGGCGGCTCGGATGGAGGCGGCTTCGGTGGATTCTCAGGCGGTGGCGGCATGGGCGGAGGCGGTGGCGCCTCCGGCGGATGGTGAGGCGTTCATGAGCACGCCGAAACAGCATGCGCATCTCGCACGCCACATCGACGAGCACAAGGTTCGTGACGCGATCCACACCGCGGAGTCCAGCACGACCGCGAAGATCCACGTCCTACTGGGCGAGCGCTTCGGGGGCTCGACGCTCAAGCACGCCACGACCTTGTTCAAACGCGCCGGCCTGGATCGCTCAAAAGAGCGCAATGGCGTGCTCTTCTTCGTGGCGCCGCACCGCCGCGAATTCGCGGTCGTTGGTGATGCCGGCATCCACGAACGTGTCGGCCAGGAGTTCTGGGATCGTGTCGTCGCTGCCATGAGCGAACGCATCAAGCAGGACGATCTCACAGCAGGGCTCGTCCACGGCATCGAGGCCGCAGGCGCACAACTCCGCCAGCACTTCCCGCGCTGACTCTGGCTGAACTCCCTAAGCGGTCTTCTGGCGCAATCGTGCGTTGAGCGTGATCTCCGGCACCGCTGCCAGCGCTTTCGACACGATGCACCCGGCCTTGGCGCCTTGCGCGATCTCTAAGAACTTCGCTTCATCGATGCCCGGCACGTCAGCTTCCATATCGAGATCGATGCGGCTGATGGCAAAACCACCGGACACCGAGGTCAGATGCACGGTCGCCTTGGTCGCAACGCTCTCTGGAGTGAAACCAGCTTTGCTAAGCCCAGCCGCAGTCGCCATGGAAAAACACCCCGCGTGGGCTGCGGCGATGAGCTCCTCAGGATTCGTCCCGGTGCCATTCTCAAAACGAGAACTGAAGGAATACGCGCCCTCAAAGGCGCCTGAGCCCAATCGCAAGCGGCCCGAGCCGCCGCGAAGATCGCCGTTCCATTGTGCTTGCGCCGTCCGTTCTGGCATCGCGTTCGTACCTCCGTGAGATCAGGGACGCGCTAGTTCAACGATGTGCCACGGATTCTTTCTCGGGCAGATCAGAATTGGATCGCTTGCGTTTTGGCCTCGCTGAAGAAATCGACGTCGAGCGCGTCTTCGGGATAGGTGAAGTCCGAGAACGTGAACTGCACGCCGTCGTAATTCACCGGCGGCGTATTGGCCAGAAAGCCGCCGGTCTTGACCGTTGATGCGGTGGATTCCGACGCCATGAACCAGTGGCCGTCAACGATCGTGTACTCGACGTCCCAGGGCACCGTCGTCGCCGGTCCTTCGTCGAAGATCCCTGCGCTGCGCAGTTTCCAGATGATCGACGCCTGCGTATCCACCCAGAGCTCGCGCACGCGATAGAAATCTGGGCGGTCGATCGGCACGAGCTTGAGATGATACACATAGCGCGAATGATAAGGTTCGACGCCGACGAGCGTCGCATCGTAATCTCGCGCGATCGTCAAGATGCGGCCGAGCTCTTTGACGTCGACATCCGGCTCCGGCGTGCGCGTCCCCGGGAACGCTGTTGGTTGCCGCGGCAAGAGGCCAAATGCATACGCCGGCGAGATTTCCGGCACGCCGAAGGGCTGGACATAATTGCCTTTGCGCTGGTTGGGGAACAGCGACCCTAAGATCGGGATGTTGACGCGCCAGCCCCACGGGTTTTCCGGCTGGTTCGTCGTGGACAACGGCACCGTGTGCGTCGTGACCATGTCGTCGGTCGTGCGCAAGCTCGAGCGGAACGACTCGATGAACGGCTTGCCGTTGACCGTTGACCGCGAGGTGACGAGAAACGACACGACTGGCGGATACTCTAAGGTCCGTAAAGTACGCAATGCGCTCTCAAAGATCTCAGGGCCCGAGGCCTTCCCCTTAGCCGGCGGTTGCGACGCCTCGTGCGCAAGCGCGATCGCATCGAGCGACGTCTGCGATTCGGTGGTGAATCGTGCGATGTGCTCCGTCAGCGTGGCCGGGCAATCCACCGGCGCTTTGACGGTTTTCACCGTGAACACCACGTCATAGGTCGTCGAGGGTTTCAGCTGCGGGATCTGCATCGTCGCAACGGTCATACCCGGCGCGTGCAGATAATGGCTCTGCGTCGTCCCCACTTGCGCAAGCGGTTTGAAGCGTGAGGGCACGGAGACGATCGGTCCCGATTCGGGCACGAGCTCGACCTGTTTGATGATGCCGAAGTTGCTGCTTTCGCTCGCGACGCCAAGCGGCGTCACGAGCGACACTTCCGTGCCGCTCTCTTCCGGCGCGACCAGCCGGAAGATCGGTTGGTTGACTAAAAACGAGTAGTCACAATTGGGATGCGATGGCGCAGGCGTCGGCGTTGGGGCCGCGATGTAGGGCGTGACGAACGCCAACACCAAGCCGGCGGCCACGGCGAGGACCATCCTATTGGGCATGCGTCCATCTTCGCACGGGATGATAGGACAGACCTCGTGGTCGCCTCGGGCTAGTCCTCACCGCGGTCGGCGCGGCGCAGCGCATAGCCGACCAACGCCGCGACGATGAGGATGAGGACCAAGAACGCCAAGGTCAGTCCCGGAGAAGTACCGAGGCCCGAAAGCCACGTCAGAAAACTCGGGCTTGGCGATGGCGTCGCTGGCGGCGATGCGAGCGGTGCTGGCCCTTCGGGAGCCAAGGTTGGCATCGGCGTCGATGTGCCTTCAATGGCCGTTGCCGTCCGGTCGACAGCGGCGACGACGGCATCGCCGAAACGCCCCGTCTGCATGTCAGATTCAAAGGTCGCATTGATGACGTCGAGCGCGCTGGGAGCGATCGTGTCGAATCCTGGCGTCTGCTCGA
>JAFANK010000001.1 GCA_019232725.1 Vulcanimicrobiota bacterium
GGCAGGGAACGCAGGGCGATCGCGCGCGCTAGGCGTTCGTCAACTTGTCGGTGGTGGTGAGGGCTGCCGGCGGCTCGCCGTGCCGCGGCGTGCGCCGCTGCGCACCGCGGCGATGACCACTGCGATGATGATGAGCGTCATCACGAACAGCGCAGCCAGAATCGCCGCGAGATATGGGTGCAAGAACGCGAGCAGGATGCCCAGTATCGAGGTCACATCCTCCCCGACGCTGATCGGCGCGTTGGCCGCGCCAAGCGTGGACGCTGTTGACGCGGCGCGCGTTGCGGCCGACGAGCTATGGACGAGCAGCGTGTTGAGCGCACCGATGGCCATTGCGGTATACAACGTGCTAGGATTTTGGGTTTGCACGGTGCTGCCGACGAGAATGGCGCCGGCGAGTGGCCGGACAGCGAATGAGACAACGTGCAGCGCGTTGTCCAGGGCCGGCACCTTGTCTGCGGCAAGTTCGAGCAATGCGAACACGCCGAGCACGACGGTCGCCGTGTCTGAGGCAAGCCACGCAAATCCACCAGAGGGATGAATGACGTGGTAATGCGCCGCGACTGAAGCGGCGAACAGCGTCAAAAACCCGCGCAGGCCTGCGGTGGTCGTGAGCGCATAGGCGAGGGCGTATTGTCCGGCAGCGTCCATGAATGATAGTACCGGCCTGAGGCGGCTTCAGTTTCACCATAGGTTCGGGTTTGTGGAGCGAGGCCCCCTGGCAATGCAACGGGCGACCCCTTCATGGGATCGCCCGCGGATCCGCCAGTGTAACGTTAGTGGCGGCTGTCCCAGGCAAGCGCTGCGTTGAGCTGGTCGCGGCCCTCGTCAAGCAGACGAAGCGCCGTCACGCGGTGACCGCCGTAGTCGTGGTTGTCGCGTTGCAACACGTCCATGACCCCCTCAATGTTGCGGCGCACGGCCGCCAAGTTGGCGTCGCTTGAACGCTCGCCGCGTTCGGTCACTGTTGCTTCAGCAGGCCGGTAGAAGCCAGGCGGGGGCGCGACGTCTTCGCGGCCATTGTCATACGCCAAGCCGAGGTTCAGTTGTTGCCGCGCCTGCTCGAAGAGCGCGATGGCTCTCACGCGATGTCCGTCGTAGTCATGCCGGTCCTGTTGTAGCATGTCGATGTTGTTCTCGACGCGCTCGCGCGCCCAACGCAAATTGCTGTCGCTGCGCCGGTCGGTGACAGCGATCACGCGTAAGAGAGAAGGCGCCGCCTGCGCGTGCACGCTGGACGCCAAGGCGACCAGGATACCGCCGAGAGCGCTGAGGATTCGCATATGTCGTATCATGATACGTCCGCTCCTTGTCATCGTCGCGGCGCACTGCTGCACCGCTCATGACAAGGCAACGGCATACACCGTCTTGGGTGTCACGGCCGCGGGTTAGGTTCCGATGAGAAGCGACTTATCCGTCGTGGTTCGGGTTTTGTGAAGGCCGGTTGATCGCGAAATAGCGGACATTGACACCGAAGAACGTCGCATCTCGTTCGTAGCGCAGGCCGGCCTTTGTGAGCACCCTTTGCGACGCCACATTGTCCGGCATGGTAAGACCCACGATCCGGTGCAGGCCGACGGCCTGGAAGCCGATGTCCACGGCGGATCGTGCCGCCTCGGTTGCAAGACCGCGGCCCCAGTACGGCCGATCGAGCAGGTAGAGCACTTCCGTCTCCGGTGCTTCCGCAAGCGTATTCAGACCGCACTGGCCGATGAGATCTCCCGACGTCTTCTCGACCACGGCCCATACACCAAAGCCGTGGTCCTCCCAGTGCGTGATGAAATGCTCGATGACTCGCCGGGCGATCCCGAGAGCCTCATCGGCTTTGAACGGTCCTCGGGGCAAGTACTGCGTCACTAGTTGGTCAGAGAAGATCTCACCATGCCGTCTCACGTCAGCTTCCGTAAATTGACGAAAGACAAGCCGCTCCGTCTTCAGGTAAACCGGCGCGCGATGCCGTTCCAGCGAATCTGCTGGACGCTTCACATCAGTATTTGACGCTGACAAAGAAGGTGTAGAGGCGGGGTTGTCCGGTCTGCTCGCTCTCGTAGGGCGCAGCACTGTAGTTGTACATGAAGGGCTCGCAACCGTAGCTCTGTCCGGGGGCGCATTGATTGGTGTTATAGCCGCTCGGAAAGCCAGGTGCGAAGTTATTGTTGAACCCGTAATACGGATTTGAGGGGATCGTGCTCGGGTTGTAGTAGCCAAAAGCATTTTGCAGACGGATGCCAGCCTGCAGGTCGTGACCGAGATCTTGCGAGAGCGTGAAGTTCACCGTCGTGATCGGTGTGGTGAAGAGCGTGCCTGGGTCACCGCCCTCGTTCGTCCCTCGCGACGCAACGATGTTCGGGGCGAACTCGGTGCCTGGATTGGAAGGATTGGTCATGTAGTATGCACCGCTGATACCAGTGCTCGAGGCTAGGTCCGTGTTGAGGACCTGCACCGGGCTTCCATTAGCATCAAAAACGTAGGTCCACTTGCCGACACCGTAGCGGTAACCCGATTGATAGTACACCGTCGTCGCCGCGTGAAAGCCTTTGTGGGTGTTGTAGACCAAGTTGAACGTGCCTGAGAGCGGCGCGACGTATGACACATGGAAGAAGTGGTTTGCGGCGATGGCAGCGGCGTTGACGGTCGGGAAGAAGTCGCCATCATAATTGGCGAGCGTATTGTCGTACGTGGCTTCCAAAAATCCTGATAATCCGAACGGCGCGTTTTGTTCGACCGCGAGCTCCACGCCGGTGTTCTTGTTGACGCCCGCGTTTTCTTCGCGAAATGGCCCAAACACCGGCGTACCGCTGTGCAACGTGAAGAGCAACTGCTGGCTGCCGACGACATAGTTCTTGCCCTCACGGTAGTACGGCGTCACGCGGAATTGGATGCCGCCGGCGAACTCATGCTCGTACGAGAAATCATAATTGACGGCCGTCTGCGGTAAAACGGGGTTATACTGTGCATAGTTGTTGGTCGTCAGGTCGAGCATCGTCTGCTGATACAGGTTGCTGACGAAATTCGTGGTCCCGTAACCCGGAAGCGGTATGAAACAGTGATTTGCGAGGTTGCAGTTCTGCAATGAGGAGGGAATCTGGTAAGTATTCTCAAGCCCCGAGATCGGCACGAACTCGATATTCTTACCGTAGGAAAAGCGCACCGCATCTCGCGAGCTCATCTCGTAGCTTGCGGCAAGCCGAGGGCTTAACTGTTGTGGTTGCGTGACATCCGTGCCGATCGGCTGGCCGGGAACCGTGACGATATTGCCCGCGTCATTCGTGTAATAGGTAGTGTTGAGCTGCGCAGCGTTGGGCGGGATGGACAGCGATTCTTTGTCCCAGCGCAGACCAAAGTTGAGCGTGAGCCGGTCGTTGGGCTGCCAGCGGTCCTTGATCCATGCATCCCACCGATGCAGTGGATCATTAGAAAATGAGTAGTCGTTGACGAAGCCCGTGAGCGGAGCATGTGCTGGATCCGTCGGTAAGGGGGTTGCTGTCGCGCCGGCGGCGTTGAGCGCAGCATTCAGCGGTGCGATATAACATCCACCAGCGGGTGAAGTGCCAAGTGCGGCCGCTGCGGCCGGGCAGCCAAGGGCCAGCAACGGTTCGTAGAACGGCTCGAAGCTTGGATATCCGAAATAGTAGTTTGTGTTGTAGTACACGCCCTCTCCGCCGGCGCTGATCTCATTCTTGCTGCTGACCTGGTTCGTGTAGTCGATAGCGGCGCCGTATGCTGCGACGTCTTCATTGAAGTATTTGTCCGTGAACGATCCCAAATCGAACGGGTAACGGTCGATCCAGTTGAGATAGGTCTTGGTGACGCGTACATCGGCAAAGCTGGATGGCGTCAGCTGACGCTTGAAGTTGAGTTTGTCCAGATAGGAATTGAACGTCTGGGTATCCGGATAATTGATGAATTGCTGATCGATGCTCTGCTGCCCGGGGAACAGCGTGATGTAGTTGCTTTCGAGCACGGAGGTGTTGCACGGCGGATAGGGCGGACTGAGCGACGCCGTGCACAGCCCGAAGGGATCGCTTGAGAATTGCACGTTGCCATTACTCGGCGCATAGAGCGCCTGGGCAGGATCCGCGAGATAGTTGAAGTCGATAGTTTCTCCGCTGATGTTGGTCAAGAACTGGATCTCGTTGGCGTTATTCTTGCCGAAATGGTAAAAGAGGTTGAGAATGTTGTCGTTGACCGAATCGAACACCGTTTGCCCGACTTCGAGCGGAAACGTCGAGGTGAGGTCGCCGTAACCGTTGCCATGCCGGTAGCCGCCGAAGGAATAGTAATAACTGAAACGATTGTTCGGCGTGGCGCCGCCGAAATCTAACGACAACTCGTGCCCGAAGACCGGGCTATCAATGCGGAACGTCGCCTGACCCTTCGCCGGATACGTACCGCGCTGCACAACTTCATTGAGCACCCCGGAGTTGGTATTGCCGCTGCTGACGTCGTAGCCACCGGTCGAAAGCTGGATGCTGCGCGCACCATTCAGGGTCAGCGCGTTGAGGTATTCACCCGTTCCGATCTCGGTGTTGTCAACGCCATCAAGTTGATAACCGACGTCGTTCTCCTGACCCGCCCGGATCGTCGGATAACCGAAGTTATCAGGTGTGACTCCCGGGAGTGAGTTGAATGCCTGAAAGCCGTTGAGGTCTTGGGGCGTTCCGTTGAGGTCGGAGAGCCGCTGTTGATTGACGACGTACGTGTCGGCCGTGACGGTCGGCTGCACGAGTGCTGTGGATCCCCGAACGGTAACACGTCCAAGCGATTTTGGACCCACTTGCAAACGCGCGTTGATTCGCGTCGCCTGGTCTTGCACGACCGTCACCCCGGGAACGGTCGTCGTGTCAAAACCGTCCTTTGAAAAGGTGAGCGTGTAGGTGTCGACCGGTAAGCCGTTGACCGCGTAGAAGCCATCATTCGTCGACGTGGTCGAAAAATGACCGGAGGGGGCTGCAGCGGTGACCTTGACGTCCGCAACGGGGTGACCGCTGCTGTCCAGCACGTGACCCTGAATCGATCCCGTCGTGCCTGCACGCGCCGGGCTGAGCGATGCAAGGGCGATAACGCAGAAGATGAACGCTGCGATACGGCACAGCGCTAAGGAGGCAAGCACGGTGGCCTTCATTGCCAGCAC
>JAFANK010000036.1 GCA_019232725.1 Vulcanimicrobiota bacterium
CGATGCCGAGCAGGACGAGCGCGTTGACGATCTGCTGCCCTGCATAGGTGATGGGGCGCCCGGTCATCAGCTCTTGCAGTTTGGCGAAGGCGACAAGGCTGCCGGAGAAGCTGATCGAGCCGATGATGCAGCTCAACACGATGGGCACCATCTGCGCGAGGGTCGGAACGGTGCCGGCGTTGAGCAGTTTGAGAAACTCGCCGCTGGAGACGAGCGCGGCTGCGCCGCCGCCCGCGCCATTGAAGAGCGCCACCATCTGCGGCATGGCGGTCATCTTGACCAAGCGGGCCGAGATGAATCCGATGGGGGCGCCGATCGCCGCGCCGATCAGAATGTCGGTCCACGAAATGATGCTCGCATCGAGCGCAGTGGCGACGATCGCGATCACCATGCCCGCCATGGCGAGGATATTGCCGCGCCGTGCGGTCTTGGGCGAACTGAGGAACTGCAGTCCGAGGATGAAGAGGACCGCGGTGATGAGGTAGGCGACGGTCAGGACTGCCGGCGGTACGGTCATGACTGGCCTGACCCCGTTTTGCCCTTGAACATCTCGAGCATCCGCTCGGTGACCGCGAAACCGCCGACCACGTTGATCGCGCCCAAGATCATCGCCGCAAGCCCGATGGCGTGGCCCACCGCGCCGCCGATAGCAGCCCCGGCGACGAGCATCGCACCCACGATGACGATGCCGTGCACCGCATTGGTCGCCGACATGAGCGGCGTGTGGAGCATGGACGGTACCTTGGAGATGACGTGATACCCGACGAACACTGCCAGCACGAACACCGTCAGCTGGATCAAAAACAGGTCCATCTACGTCGCCCCTCCTGCCAACCGGGCTTTCACCGCATCGTTGGTCACTTGTCCATCGCGAGTCACGGTCACCCCTCGGGTGATCTCATCATCCATGTCCATACGCAACGAACCGTCCTTCACCAGGTGCTCAAAAAGCGCGAAGACATTTTTCGCATACAATTGGCTCGCGTGCAATGGCATCGAGCTTGGCAGATTGAGCGGCGCCATGATCGTGACGCCGTTGCGCACGACGGTCGAGCCCGGCTCGCATCCTTCGGTATTGCCGCCTTGCTCTGCGGCGAGATCGACGATGACCGAACCCGGCCGCATGGAAGTCACCGCCGCTTGCGTGATGAGCAGCGGCGCAGGTTTGCCGGGGATGAGCGCGGTCGTGATGATCGCATCCATGCCGGCTGCAGTCGTGGCGATGAGCTCGCGGTCGCGTCGCTGTTGTTCTTCCGGCAACGCCTTGGCGTAGCCGCCGGCGCCTTCAGCACCCTCTTGCATCGATGAGCTCACAAATGTTGCGCCGAGGCTTTCGACCTGTTCTTTGACCACCGCGCGCACATCGAAGCCGGAGACGACCGCGCCTAACCGCCGCGCCGTGGCGATGGCCTGCAGCCCGGCGACGCCGGCGCCCAAGACGAGCACCTTCGCCGGCGGGATCGTGCCGGCGGCGGTCATGAGCATGGGGAAGAACTTGGGAAGCGCGTCTGCCGCCAACAGCACGGCTTTGTAGCCCGAGACCGTCGCTTGGGAGGAGAGCGCATCCATGCTCTGCGCGCGCGAAATGCGTGGGATGAGCTCCATCGAGAACGAGGTGATGCGGCGCTGCGAGAGGCGCTGGGCGAATTGTGGATTCACGAGTGGTTGCAAGAAAGCGAGGAGCGCAGATCCTTCGGGGAGCAACGCGATCTCATCATCTTGCGGGCGTTGCACTTTGAGCGTGAGCTCGGCGTTGGCATAGGCTGCCTGGGCGCCGTCGACGAGCGTGACGCCGGACGACGCGTACTGTTCATCGAGAAATCCGGCATTCACACCAGCGCCGCGCTCCAGCACAACCGCGTTGCCGGCCTTGACGATGCGCCCCGCGATGTCAGGCGTCACCGCGACGCGCCGTTCACCCGGCGCGATCTCTTTGGGGATGACGACGTTCAACGATGGCCTCCGCTTGACGTGCGTCCGAGCGGCGCTCGGACATGCTGCGAAGCGTAAGACGTGACAAGGCGTCCCCGCGCGCATGCCTTAGCTTCACGCGGCCGTCGCTTGCACCCTGTTCTCAAATCGCGTCAAGGCTTTCTCGCACGCGGCGACGACTCGACTTCGGTCATAATGCCGCGTCGAGGGTTCGTTTGCTGCCGGCGCGAACAATGGTGAACATCCATGGAACCGAGCGAACTTACACCGGCGCGCGTCGTCGCAGAGCTGGATCGTTATATCGTCGGCCAAGCGGCTGCAAAACGCGCGGTCGCGGTTGCGCTGCGCAATCGCTATCGACGCGAGCGGCTCACCGGCGACATGCGCGATGAGGTTATTCCGAAGAATATCCTGATGATCGGTCCGACCGGTGTTGGCAAGACCGAGATTGCGCGCCGGCTTGCCAATCTGGTCTCCGCGCCGTTTGTGAAGGTCGAGGCCACGAAGTACACCGAGGTGGGGTACGTCGGCCGTGACGTGGAGTCGATGGTGCGCGACCTCGTTGAGGCGGCCATCCGGATGGTGCGCGCCGAACGCTTAGAAGACACCAAAGGCGCGGCGGAAGACATGGCCATCGACCGTCTGGCGGACATCCTCGACCCCTCGACCCGCGTCGCACCGGCCCAGACGAACAACCCGCTGTCGGCGCTCGGCGCGATGATCTCCGGTGGCCCGGGCCGGGTTGCGACTGAGCCCCCGCCGCAGCGCACGGCCGAGATGGACGAGCGCCGCGCGCGCCTCAAAGAAGAGATACGCACCGGGTTTTATGACGTGCGCTTGATCGAGATCGAGGTGGAAGAATCGCCGCAGATCATCGGCGCTATCGGTTCGCCGCAGCTCGATGAGATGGGTGGCAATGTCGGCGATCTGCTAGCCGGGATGTTGCCTAAGCGGCGCTCCAAACGGCGTGTTTCGGTTGCCGAAGCGCGTGAGATCTTCCGCGCGGAAGAGGCGGCGAAACTCGTGGACAACGACTCGCTCAAGCGTGAAGCGGTCCGGCGCGTCGAAGAGAACGGCATCATCTTCATCGACGAGATGGACAAGATCGCCGGGCCGGGCGGTCGCGCTGGCGGGCCGGATGTTTCGCGCGAAGGCGTGCAGCGTGACATCTTGCCGATCGTCGAGGGCTCGACGGTCGTCACGAAGTATGGCCCGGTCAAGACCGACCACGTGCTCTTCATCGGCGCCGGCGCGTTTCACATCAGCAAGCCGAGCGACCTCATCCCAGAGCTGCAAGGCCGCTTCCCCATTCGCGTCGAGCTTGCGAGTCTCACCAAGGACGACTTCAAGACGATCTTGACCCAACCCAAAAACGCGCTCATCGAACAGTACCGCCAGTTGCTCGCGACGGATGGTGTGACGCTCGAGTTCAGCGAGACCGGCATCGACGCGATCGCCCGGCTGGCGACGTTGGTCAACGACCAGACGGAGAACATCGGCGCGCGTCGCCTGCACACGATGCTCGAACGCGTGCTGGAGACTGTCGCCTTTGAAGCTCCGGAGCGGGGCGGAGCGGTGACCGTTGACGAAGCGTATGTCGAGCAGCGTCTGGCCGAGATCATCCGCGACCAAGACCTCTCGCACTACATTTTGTGAGCGCGGCGCGTGGCATATAGAAGAAGGATCCTGACGGATCCAAACCCCATCTTGCACAAGAAAGCCAAGAAGATGAGCGCGCGTGAGCTGTCGTCGCCGCTCGTGCAGCAGCTTATCGACGACATGATCAAGACCATGTACGAAGCGCCGGGCATTGGGCTTGCCGCACCGCAGATCGGCGTGGGCAAGCGCGTATTCGTGTGCGATGTCGGCGAAGAGCACGAGCTGTCGATTTTCGTGAACCCGCGGTTGTCGGAGTTCGACGGCGAGGAAACCGCGGTCGAGGGGTGCTTGTCCATACCCGGCAAGATCGGCGAGGTCAAGCGCGCGCAGCGTTGTGTGTTGCACGCCTGGGACCGCACGGGCAAGAAAGTCAGTGTGAGCGCGAGCGGATTGCTCGCACGTTGTTTCCAGCACGAAGTCGATCACCTCGACGGGATTCTCATCTCGGATAAAGCGGCGATGCGCGATGCGACGCCGCCCGCGCCTGAGGGAGAAGCTTCGGCGAAAAGCGCCGCAACAGAAGTCAACATCTGAGATGGCCGCGCGGCGGCTACGTGTGCTGTTCTTCGGCAGCTCAGCATTTTCGCTGCCGTCGCTTGCAAAGCTACGCCACGATCACGACGTGGTGGCGGTCGTGACGCAGCCGCCCAAACCGGCGGGCCGCGGACTTAAGCTCGTGCCCACGGTCGTCGAGCGTGCTGCGCAAGATGCCGGCATTCCGGCGCTGACACCGGCGCGCCTCGACGCACGCCTTATCGAGCAGGTAGCCGGCCTACGTGTGGAGCTGCTCGCCTCTGCTTCGTACGGGAAGATCGTGCCGGATTCACTGCTCGCGCTTCCCGCGCTTGCATCGCTTAACGTGCATCCGAGCCTCTTGCCGCTGTATCGCGGGGCCACGCCGATCCAATCCGCGTTGCGTGACGGGTGTGCGGAAACTGGTGTGACCGTTTTTTGGATGACCGCGCGCATGGATGCGGGCGACATCGCGCTCGCGCGCAGTGTTGGCATCGCTCCCGCTGATGATTACGGCACTCTGCATGACAGGCTAGCGGCGATCGGCGGAGAGTTGTTGGGTGAGTCCGCGGCGCTGCTGTCGAACGCACAGTTGCCGCGTGCGCCGCAGCGAGAAGAGGACGCGACGTATTGCCGGCCACTGACCAAAGAGGACCTGCGCTTGGCGTTCGATGCTTCAGCCGAAAGCGTCGTGAACCAGGTACGCAGTCTGAGCCCCAAGCCTGGTGCGTGGATGCAGTATGAAGGCAAACGTTTGAAAGTGTTGCAGGCAGAAGTGGCCGCAGACCATGGCCTGGCTCAACGCACACGCGGGGCCGATGCACTCGCGCCTGGGGCGCTGGTCACGGTCGACGCGCAGGGACCGGTTATCGCGTGCCGCGGTGGCGCGGTGCGGTTGTTGCGTGTGATCCCCGAAGGCAAAGCTGTGATGTCCGGGGCGCAATTTGCCCAGCGCGCGTAGGCGCGGGCGAACCTCGAGGGCGCCCAGGCGTACCGGCGCGGCCCTGAGCGCACGCGAGGCTGCGCTGCGCGCCCTGCTCGCGGGCGGCGGGCAGACGGCCTTGCAAGCAACACTGCACGACACGGAGATGTCGCCACGTGACCGCGCGTTGTTCACGCAGCTGGTCAATGGGACGCTCAAACTGCGGCGCGCACTTGATTGGTCGCTTACCCGGTACTTGCGACGCCCGTTGGACAGTCTCTCACCGCCTTTGCTTTGGGCGCTACGTCTTGGCGCTTTTCAATTACTCTATCTCGAGCGCATCCCCGTGCATAGTGCGGTCAATGAGACGGTGAGCCTCGCGCGGCGTCTGGGGCACTCGGGCACTGCTGCGGTCGCCAACGCGGTGCTCCGTAAGCTCGCGGTCAATCCGGTACGGCCGGCCGCGCCAGGTCCCCACGACAGCATCGACGTGTTCGCGACGTATGCATCGTTACCGGATTGGCTCGGCCAACACCTGATAGAGCGCTTCGGTTTCGACACGGCCATTCGCATCGCCGACGGCATCAACCACATGTCTCGGCGTGCCGTGCGGGTGAACACGCTGATCACAAGTGTTGAAGAGATGACCGCGGCGCTTGAAAAGGCGGGCGTGAACGTGACCGCGAGTCGCTATGGCATGGTGGATTGTCTCGTGCTCGAACGTACGCCGCCAGCCAGCGCCGCGATGCTGAATCGTTTGATTGGGAGCGGCCGGCTCACGATGCAAAGCGAGGAAAGCCAGCTGGCAGTCCATCTGCTCGACCCGCGAAGTAATGAGTCGGTGCTCGACGTGTGCGCAGGCCGCGGCGTCAAGACTGGTGCCATCGCGCAACGCC
>JAFANK010000042.1 GCA_019232725.1 Vulcanimicrobiota bacterium
GCTACCCCGGACATCATCTGCAACTCGTGCACGCGAGCGCCGTCGACTCCGCGGTGCGCAAGCTCTTGTGGAACACGGTGTTCTGCGAGGGCTGGGCGCTGTATTGCGAACAACTCATGCTCGACGAGGGCGTGAGCGATGACCCACACTACCGCTTGTTCCAGCTAAAGGATCAGCTATGGCGTGCGTGCCGCGTGGTGATCGACGTGCAGTTGCACCTAGGTGCCATGACGTTTGAGCAGGCGGTGGACATGCTCGTCGACGTTGCGCACTTAGAGCGGCCCAACGCCATCGGCGAGGTACGCCGCTACACGCAGTCACCGACGCAGCCGATGTCCTATCTCATGGGCAAACAGCAGATCCTCGATCTGCGCGAACGCGAGCGAGCACGGCTTGGCGCACGGTTCGAGCTCGGTGCGTTTCACGACCGGCTGCTGTCGTACGGCACGATCCCGGTCGCGCTGATCGAGCCGACGTTCGCGACCGCGTAGCGCGAGCCGCACGTCCATGTACCTCATCCTGAAGCTCGTCCATGTGCTCGCCGCAATCGTCTTCGTCGGCAACATCACGGTCGGCGTGCTGTGGAAGGCGATGGCGGACAGGACCCGCGATCCGGCGATCGCCGCGTACACCATGGGCGGGATTATCCGGGCCGATCGCGTCTTCACAATACCGGCGATCATCATCTTAGTGATCGCCGGCGTCGGCACGGCGCAGGTCGGCCATCTCTCGATCCTCGGCACCGGCTGGATTTTGTGGGCCATCGTGCTCTTCATCATCGCAGGGCTTGCGTTCGGCCCGTTGAGCCGAGCGCAGCGCGAGATCTACGCCGTGGCCGAGGCAGGCGCAACGAGTGGCACCATGGACTGGTCGCGCTACGAGGCGCTGTCCATGCGCTGGAACGTGTGGGGCTTGATCGCACTCATCACACCCTTGCTGGCCGTCGCCTGCATGGTGCTCAAGCCCGCGTTACCCGCCTTCCACTAAGACCCGGACGGCAGCACCATCGGCACGACATTGCGTGTGTCGAGCGCGCGGCTGACCACTGCGTCGAGCGCCTGCAGATGTGCGCGCGTGATCTCGGATTCCCCCGAGTGTGTCAGCGCGCTGCGCACGTCGGACTGCAGCTGCACGAGCTTGAGGCGTGCGAGCGACTGCGCGTCGTACGGCGTCGCCGGATCGGGTCGCAACCATAAGCCGATCAGGTAGCGCGCGTACCACTGCTGCAAGTTGCGCCGCACTTCCGAGGGTGCGTACTCTCTTGTGTGGAGGTCGCCGTAGATGCCTGACTGCGTCCAGTCGAACAGGTCGGCCAGGCTCATGGTCTGACCCGGCGTCGAGCGCATGGCAAGGTCATCCAGGCGCTGCAACATGATCGGTTGGAAGATCTGCGCGATGGCGCCTTGCTGTGCGTCGCCTGCCAGCTCCACGATCGGGATGTCATGCCGGATCGGCGGGTTATATGCCCACAACCCACCCCAGATCGGGGCTTCTTCTGTGTAGACGAGGCTATTGAGCAGTGACGGGCGATAATGCCACGCGCTCTCCGAGAATAGGTACTGGTTGAGCAGTGCAAAGGCACGCTGTTCTTGGGATCTCGGCACCGGTTGCAACGGCAAGCTTGCGCCGGGGTCGCCTTTGTGGGCGCGCGACAGATACTCGCCACCGATGAAGTGCAGCGCGATGTCATCACAGCGCAAATAGTGGACGAGCAGCCAGCCATATGCGTTGCGCTCTTGCTCGTAGGCGTGACCGGGCTGCGGCCAGCGCTGGTCCACGACGTGCATCAGGCTCTGCGTCATGCCGAGCTGCGTGCCGCACCAGCCCAGCGTATCGTTGGTCAGGTTGAACCACTCGACGCGCGGATCGACTGCGTGGCCGTTCGCCCATGACACGTCTTCGTCGCTTGCGAACATGTAATCGGGCTTGGACCAATCTCCGGCCCAGCGATTGAGCGTCGGCACTTCATCCTCTGGCGTCCGGGCGCCGGGGATGCGGGCATAGCCCCAGCGGATCGCATAGTAGTCATACGGTCCGAGCACGGTTTGCCAATAGGTGCCCTGGCCGTCATGCTTTGGCCATAGGTTCAGCGGCGCATAGTGCATGACCGAGGTCGCCACACCCTGCGACTGCGTGAAGTGCATGCTCTGCAGGTTCTTGGCCGAATACGCGATCGCCGCGATGAAGTTGTGCTGGAAGCCCATGTCATGGCCCGACTCGTGCAGCACGGTGCTGCGGATCGAGTCAAGCGTATACTGGTGCTGCGTCTGCGCATCCATGCGATCCATGAGGGTCAGGGCGACACGGCCGAACGCATTTTCCGCGAATTTGCCCATCGCATAGCTCTGCGGCGCCAACAGTCCGCGCCGCAACGTGCTGCGCGTGGCCGTGACGTAGTACTCCCAGCTGGCGGGCGTCCCATATCCCTCGACCGCGTCGAGCAAGATACCGGTGTGGAAGAGCTCACCCGTGCGCGGATCGTAGACCCACTGCGCTTCGGCGCCGAAGCTTGGATATGCCTCAGTCACCCAGCGCACGACGTTGTAGCGGATATCGTCGGGATCCCAGTTCGGATCGTCGGGCTGGTCGCGGACCTGCACCGCCTGGCTGATGCCGACTTTCTCGAACGCCTTGTTCCATGTCAAGAGCGCGTCGCGGACGGTTGGCCGGTACTCGTCCGGAATCGTGTTCGACAGCCAGAAGATCATCGGATGTTTGGCCGGCGAGATCGGTTTGGTCGGATCGGACGGCTGCATGTTCCAACGCACGATGTAGTTCGCGTTCTGGTCGACCTTGCGATCGTCGCCATATTTGAGATACGGCGAGGCCACAAAACCAAGCCGTGCATCGTACAGCCGCGGCATGTAATCTTTGTCATCCGGGGGTTGCGCGATGTTATACATGATGCGCAGCTGGATGCTGCGCGAGTCGGGAACGGTGTCGACCGTGGTGTTGCCGGCGTCGGCTTCAAACGTCTCATCCGACTCGATGATCACGTTTTCGGGGAACGCCTTCGTCGGACCGAAATACGTGCGATCCGTGTCAAGTTTGTACGTCTGCGCCGGATCGGTCGTTCCAAGCGCAGCTTTCAGCACCGCCGTCATGTTGAGCACGTCCGTCAAGAACGGCGCGCCGTCGAAGATGATCTTGCCGGTCGCCGAGTCCTCGGCCACGATCGGGGTGACGGCCACGACCGAGGGCGAAAACGACAGCTGCACGGAGCGGGCGCGCGCACTCCCTTCGGGGGCTTTGAAGAACGTGTTCGGCCAGCTGATGACGATCTTGTTATCCTGGCGGGTAAACCGGATCAGCCTGGTTTGGGCGAACATGTCCTCACCCCAGACGATGCCCCAGCCGCCGAGCCCGTTGGCCGGCGCGGCGCTTTGGACGAAATCTTTGCCCAGCTGCGCTGTGCTGAGCTCGACATAGACCTTGCCGTTTTTGCGCCACAGCGTGAAGAGCCCGGTCTGCGACTGCGCCCCGGCCGTGAATTTCGCGTAGGGCGCCGGGGTCGTGTCGGCATCATCCGCGCGTGCGGCCGGTAGAAAAGATGCCGACAGAAGCACGGCAATGAGTGTTAAGAGACGCACGAGCGATCGTATGTGCACGGACAATGCCTCCACGAACTTGCGACGAGAGGACCCTGCTACCGCGTAATTGCAACACGATGCGCGCGCATTCCCGCCAGGAGCGCTATGCCCGCAACACCGCGAAGAACCTTTCATGAAATTCCTCGTGCTCGCCAGCGGACTGCTCGTTCGGAACGGCGCACTGCTGCTCGTGCGTTGCCGCTATGAGGACGAACCAGAACCGCTGTGGACGCTGCCGGGTGGCCGTCAAGAGCCCGGCGAGCCGCTCGCGCGCACGGTACAACGTGAATTTCGTGAGGAAGCCGGTCTTGACGTCACGCCGTCGCGCGTGGCGTATGTGAGCGACTCGGTCGACCGCCACACCGCGTCAGCAGTCGTCAACTGCACTTTTTGGGTCGATGAAGCCGGCACGCTCCGCGAGCCAATGCCGGCAGACGACGCGGTCATTTGTGCCCGGTTTGTGCCGCTGGCCGATGCGCCGCAGCTCCTCGAGGCCGACGTCCTGCGCATCCCGGTCGTAACAGCGCTGGCCGAGCCAGCTATTGCGCACTACTTCTCGTTCGACAGCCGCACGATACGCGTGCCATTTTTCAGACGCACAAACGCAAGCGCGCAGCATGGCTGATCTCGTCAACGAGTTCGCGTTCTCGTGGTCGCGCTATAAGATCTTCTATCAGTGCGCGCGGAAACTTTATTGGCAGCACTATGGGTCATGGGGTGGATGGGATGGCGATGCGCCCGCTCCGGCACGACTGGCGTACCGGCTCAAGCAGTTGAAGACGCTCACCATGCTCGTGGGCGAAACGTTTCATGCGGAGCTTGCGGAGATCTTGCGTCGCCGGCCGCCGACGCCCAAAGGCGTGCCGGTGGACCGCCTCAAGGCCGACATGGAGCGCCGCTTGCTCAAGCGGCTTCGCGAATCACGAAATGCTGACTGGGAACGCTACGGCGATCCCAAGCACTACACCATACTCTTCGAAGACTACTATCAACGTGGGATCGATGCAGCGATGGAAGCCGAAGCAAAAGACGTGCTGCATCGTTCGGTCGAGGGGCTCGCCGCCGAACCGTTCGGACGGCGCATGTTCACGGTCGACCCGACCCAATTCAAGCTCATCGATCCCGCGAACATCGCAGACACGCGCGTCGTGTGGAACGGATTGACCTTGTACGCGTCGCCCGATCTGGTCATCGCCGATCCAGGCGGCGGGCTGCATATCATCGATTGGAAGACCGGCCGTCCTTTCAAGCCGGACCTGGCGCAGCTTGCCGTCTATGGGATCTTCGTGACGGAGAAGTTCGGCGTGCCGTTAGAGCGCCTGACCGCGCATCTCATTTACGTGAGCGCGCGCACGCGCGAAGAGCACAACGTCGTCGAAGGCGTCGAAGAAGCCAAGCGCGGCATCGAAACCTACGTGGCCGATATCCGCGACCGTCTGACCGACGTTTCGGCCAACGTGGCGGGTGACATCGATCGTTTTCCGATGACGCAAAAGCGCACGCTCTGCCGCTCATGCAATTTCCGCGAACTCTGCGGACGCCTTGACGAACCTGCCCTTAGCGCTTCCGGCGAGGACGAGGCCGACCAGTCGGCGACAGCGGCCGCCGGCTGACCTTTTTGCTCGGAGGCGCCGGCCGTTTCTCTGCCACCTGCGCCGCGCGAAACTTCGCGATGCTCGAGATGAGCTTGGTGGGAACGGGCCGCTCGTACGGAAAGCGGATGGTCCCCTTCGCGATCTCATACGGCAAAAGTTCGCTGCGGAACTTGGCGACCACCGCCGTGTTGCCCGGATAGAGCGCATAGTGTTCGCTCCAGGCTGCGAAGTAGACCACGATGCGTCCGTGCAGCCGAAACGCAGGTATCTTGTAGGAGATAGTCTCGCTGGCGTTGGGCAGCGCGCTCCGAATCGTCTTTCGCACGACGGCGAGCGCGCGACGAGCATGCTTCGGGGCAGCAGCGATGTACTCGTCCACGGGTGAGCGGGGCCTGGAGGAGCGCGCAGTCATGTTGCCTCCTTCATTCAGGCGCCGACGGGCTCGCGCCACTTTGATGTTCCAGATAGCCGAGCCGGAGCAGTTCCGGCACCGTGACAAACCAGTAGCCCTGGGCGCGCAGCGCTTCCACGATCAGCTTGGTGGCAGCGACGGTACTCGAACGGTCGCCTGGCATCCCGCGATTGCCGTCATGCAAGACGATGATGGAACCATCTTTGACATATGGCAGCACGCGGTCGCGGATCACAGAGGGAGGCGGCGATGACCAATCTTTCGGCAGTGGCACCGACCACATGATGACTTGGTAGCCCATATGACGCGCGACGCTGATGACGGCGTAGTCACGAGCGCCGAAGGGTGGCCGGAACAGGCGTGTCTTGACACCGGTGGCGCGCTGGATGGCGGCGTCGGTCATCGAGATCTCGCGCGCGATGTGCGGCCGGCGCTCGAGGACGAGGTGTGCATGGTCCCACGAGTGATTGCCGATGGCATCACCATCTTGGGCTTCTTTGCGCACCGACTCCGGATGCTGCACGACCGCTCGGCCCACCACGAAGAAGGTCGCCGGCACGTGCTGCGCGTGCAGGTAGTCGACGATCTCATCGGTGTATGGCGGATTCGGCCCATCATCGAAGGTGAGCGCCACCACCTTCTGCTTTACGGGCACTTGGGTCACGGTGTTGCCGAACGTCTGATTGCGCGGGTTTTCCAGCGCATACCACAAGACGAGCACGATCAGGACGAACAGCACGCCGACCAGCGCCCATGTTTGCCAGCTCGTCAGCAGGTTGCGGCCGCGGTCAGATCTCGCCATCAGTGATGCGGCGCCGGCGCAGTGCGCTTGGTCGGGATGGTCCGCAATTCCGAGCGGATCTTCTCCTCGGCGTCAAGCACGCTTTGCGGGCCGAACGTCTCGATCGCTCGGACGACGGTCAGATATCGCGTATCGCGCAGCGGCCGGCCAGCCGAGGCGACCTGCGTGAGGTCGAGCCCGTGCATGGATTTCGCCGGCAGCCGGATCTGAAACTCTTGTGCCTTCGTCGTCGCCCAGAACAACGGATCAGAAAAGCCGACCGCGCGGTTGCCTCCCTCATCACCGAGGGTCTGCGCGACTGCAACGATATATTGCTCGGTCGAGTGCGGCCGCACGGGCTTATCGTCAAGGATCCACACGCCGTCAGCATCGAGCTGTTGGAATAAGAAGGTCGGCGTCGGCCCTGCCAGCGGCACGTCAAACCATTTCGTCACCGTGCCATCGGCGTTGGTCGCCGAATAGAACATCTTGGTCGCGCCGTTGTCATTGCTAATGCGATACGCTTCTTGCGAGATGGGGCCTCGCTGCCGGTAGACCTGCATGCTGATGTCCCACGTGCTGCGAGCTTTCAACACTTTGTCTAGCTCAGGCTCCTGTCGTAGAAACGGCTTCATGAAGAGCATGTAGCCCGCCACTGCAAGCGCTGCGCACGAAAGCACGACGAACCACGAGCGCGTCCGTTCGTTCACGCCGCCGCTCCCACCGCGATCAGCGTCACGAGCGCATTGTACACCTCGGCCATGTCGGAACTGGTGAACGAGACGGTGCGTGTGGCCGTGCGCGCAAAACCGGCAGCGCGACCGATCGCCCCGGCCTGGGAGGTCGTCATCGTGTCGATCTCCAGCACGATCGGCCGGGCGAGCTCAAAGCAGCGCATCCGCTCGTGCGACCGCACGGCGTCAGCCGCCGCTTCCTGCAATGCATCGCACACCGCCTGCGGCGAACGGCATTGCGCCGCAAAATAACTCATGCTGACCTTTGTCTGTACTCTCAAAGCCCACGGAATGTTGCGTTCTGCTTCGCCAAGCGTCGTTGCATCTCCCGAGACGAGCGCAACCGGAACGCCGAAATGGGCTGCGAGCGCGGCGTTGATCGTCAGTTCTCCGACCGCCAACCCGTTGAGCCTGCACTCGAAGATCACGCGCGGACTGTAGGTGTGGCCCATCACCGCATCGCGATCGCCGATCGCGCCATGGTAGCCGATAAAAAACGCGAGCTCGGGGCCATCGCTTTCGATGCCCTCCAACATGTAGAGCGGCTTGACGCGGCCACTGACCAACCGCGCGCGCGGTTCGAGATCTTGGCCGACGAGATTACGCATGCTCGAGTGCGCATCGTTCACCACGACGTCACGCGCTCCGGCCGCAAGCGCACCCCTGGTGGCGGCGTTCACTTCCCCGGTCATGATGCGGCGCGCGCGAGCATAGGCGGCCGACGGACCGGGCATGACTTCGTCCCAGTGCACGAGCGTCGCGCAACCTTCGATGTCGGCCGAGATGAAGACCGATGGAAGCTGTAGCTTTTCCATTAGCCGTGCTGCGTTCGGTCAGCTGTCCGTGCCATCCTCGGCATGCGGGGTGCGTGTGCGTGCGGCGCGAAGGATGGATCATGCATGCTCGTGCCGATGTGGCGCATACATGGAGCTCCCGCATCCTGGTCGCAGACGGCGCGATGGGGACGCTGCTCATCGCGCGTGGTGCCAATATCGCATCATGCGTCGAAGTGCTCAATCTCGAGTCACCCGGTGCCGTCATGGCTGCGCATCGCGACTACCTCCAGGCCGGCGCCCAGATCATCGAGAGCAACACGTTTGCAGCGAATCGGCTCAAACTGGGAGCGCACGAGCTGCGCGGTCGCTTAGCGGAGATCAATGCGAGCGGTGTCGCCCTAGCCCGCGCTGCCGCCAACGGGAAGGCCTTTGTGGGAGGCTCGGTCGGCCCGCTCGGCGCGCTCTTATGGCCGTTCGGCATCGTGACGACCGATGAAGCTCGCGATGTCTTCGCTGAGCACATCGCCGCGCTGGCCGCCGAACGACCAGACATGCTCGTGCTTGAGACCTTTGCAAGCGTGGCAGAGGCGATGCTCGCGCTGCGAGCGGCCAAGGCGACGGCACCGGCCATCCCAGCGCTCGTCTCACTGTCCGTGGTCGAAGATGGCAAAACGGCTGGCGGTGACCCGCTTGCGACCGCTTTCGCAGCGCTCGTGGACGGCGGTGCGGATGCGATCGGCGTGAACTGCGCCGTCGGTCCGCAGGTCGTGTATGACGCGCTTGCGCCGATCGCCGAGCGGATCGATGCGCCGCTGTCCGTCATGCCGAACGCGGGTTATCCGCACCGGCTGGACGATCGCACGATCTATGAGTCATCGCCGACGTACTTCGGCGCTTTCGCGCAACGCTTTGCAGAGCTTGGTGCGACGATCATCGGCGGATGCTGCGGCACGACCCCGGACCACATCCGTGCGATTGCGGACGCGCTCCCCGATCGCGAGCGGCGACGCGCCCCGCACGCTGCGAGGATGCAGCCTGCAACGCTCTTGCAGGCGCAGGCAACCGCCAGGACGCCGCGCGGCGAGCGGTTGCATACGACTGCCTTCGAGCGCAAGCTGGGCCGCCAATTCGCGATCACGGTCGAGATCTCGCCGCCGCGCGGAGCAAATGCCGCCGACGCGATCGCCGCTGCCAAGGCCCTGGCGGCCGCCGGCGCAGACGCGGTGAACATCTCCGACAACCCGACCGCGCGCCTGCGCATGTCCAGCACGGCGCTCGCGCATCTCATCATGCGCGAGACCGGCCTGGCGACGGTCCTGCATCTCACCTGTCGCGACCGCAACCTGCTCGCGTTGCAGAGCGAGCTGCTGGGTGCGGCGGCGCTTGGCGTCACCGCCATTTTGCCGCTGACGGGCGACCCGAGCAACGTCGGCGATTTCCCCAAAGCCACATCGGTCTTCGATGTGACGTCGTTAGGCTTGACCAAGATGGTGAGAGACCTCAACGCTGGCAAAGACCATGCCGGCTCCATCATCGAGCCGCCGACGCACTTCCGTATCGGCGTCGCGGTGAACCCGGGCACGAAGTCACTTGCAGGCGAGCTCGAGAAAGTCGAGCAAAAACTCGATGCGGGTGCTGACTTCGCGGTGACGCAGCCGGTCTTCGATGTGCTCGCGATCCAGCCGTTTTTGGCCTGGGCCACGCAGCACTCGCTCCCGGTGCTCGTCGGGGTGCTCTTGTTGCGCAGCTATAGGAATGCCGAGTTCTTGCACAACGAGGTGCCTGGCATGCACGTCCCCGACACCGTGCGCGCGCGGCTCCAGCAGGCAGGTGATGCAGCCAGCGAGGGTATCGCTATTGCCCGGGACGTCATCATCGAATTATCACGCACGCCCGGCGTGGCGGGCGCGTATCTCATACCGCAAGACCGCTATGAGGCTGCTGCGACCCTCATCGCGGCGGTCGCAGGTTCGTTATCCGTCGCCTGACCCTTTGCGCAGGCCTTCCATGAAGAGATCGCGGTCGGTGAGCGGTTTGAAGTCTCGACGGACCTTGGGAAATCGTTGCGCTTCGCCAAGTTCGAGCGCTTCGTCCATCAGCGCG
>JAFANK010000075.1 GCA_019232725.1 Vulcanimicrobiota bacterium
GCATCGTCAAGACCCTCACCGGCGGCCAAGTTCGTCCTGCGACGGAGGATCTTCCGGATTGGATGTGGGCCTACAATCCCGACGCTCGGCCACCGGCGTTTGATCCGGCGCGTGCGCGCGCTTTGCTGCGGTCTGCTGGCTACGTGCCTCGGGCCGATGGCATTGTCGTCCGTAACGGGGTGCCGCTGCGACTCGAGCTTGTGACCGAGGTCGCCGACACCACGCATCGCAAGCTCGTGCAGCTCGTGCAAGCGATGCTGCGCGACATCGGTGTTGCCGTCGACATCAAACTATTTCCAGCGGACCTTCTCTACGCACCCCAAGCGATGGGCGGCATCATGCACGGCGGGAAGTTCGACCTCATCGTGCTGCCATGGTACTCGGGCATCGACCCGGATGACTCGTCACAATTCATGTGCGCGAACGTCCCGCCAAACGGATATAACGACACGCACTATTGTTCGCCCGAGATGGAGCAGGCGCAGCGTCGTGCCTTGCGCTTTTATGACGAGCGAAATCGCCGGGCAGCGTACTTCAGTATCCAGAAGTTGTTGGCACGTGACAACCCGATCGTGTTCTTGTGGTGGCAGCGACAGCAAGAACCGATCAGCGTGGACTTCAAGGGGTTCGCGCCCAACCCGACGGTCGAGTCATGGAACGCGTGGCGCTGGAGCAAATCGCACTAGGCCTCATCCCTGGCGGTTTGGACCCACAACCGCGAGGTACGTCACGACGTCCCATGCGTTGCGAATACCGGTGAATATCAATAACACCACTGCACCTGCTATCGTGAAGAGTGCACGCACGGGCATGACCGGTAGCAAGACGGCGCCGATGAAGACCGCGCCGTACGCAACCAGCGGCACGATCGTATACCATAGCCAATCTTCGGGGTCTGGACTATATGCGGTCAGCCTTCTGGTTCGTACGATAACGCGCGCGACATAGACAACACCGAACAGCCCGCACAGCCCGATAAGAAAAGCGGCATCGATTAACAGATGCCAGGGCGCTTCCAAAACAGCCGAGATAAAGAGCGCCGCGCCAAAGTGCGTCACCGTTGGGGTGCTGTACGTCGCCACCCCGTCCATCCGCTGCGAAGTTTCCATTTGCACCGTTTCCATCCGCGTCACGAGCGTGATGACGACGAACATCAGTCCCACGAGCGCAGCAGCCGACGAGCCGGTCATGACGTAGAAGTTGGACCAGGAAGCAAGGAAATGTGGTGCGTCTTCAATCATCGCGAATCGCCTCTTGCATGAAATGATGCCACGACCTCTGCCGCAGCACGCTCGCCCGTCACGATAGCCCCATTGACCGTACCGCCTTGGCCGTGGATTGACGTCGCCTCGCCGGCGAAGAAGAGCGTACCGTCGACTGGCGCTGCCAGGTCCGCACGAGCATCGGCGCCGCCCACCGTCACGTAGCTATACGCGCCGCGCGCGAATGGATCGCTCTCCCAATCGTGCATCAGCCCACCCTCGAATTCCTGACGCGCGAGGTTGCCTTCGTTGCACAGCGCGCCAAAGCTATCCAAAGCCTGACTGACGAGTGCATCTTCTGAAAGGCCGTGCAGCGCCACCGCTTTCGGGCCACCAACCCAGGCGACAATCGCGTTGCTGTGCAGTGGCCACTGCGTCCAATAGACGGCGAACGGTTGTTCTTTGCAGCGAAAAAACGCTGCGTCGCGGTACCGCCCTCCTCCGATGCGTTCCCAGAAGGCGGTTCGAAATGACAGTACGATTTTGACGACGCTACCCATTTCAAGTTTGCGAAATGCCTCGCGTTTGGCGGCAGGCAGGACCGGATTAAAGGTAACACGGTGCTGATCACCCTCATACCGCAGAACGCCGATCGGAAGCGTGATGATAAGAGCCCGCGCTTGCAATGTTTGCACGTCCCCCTTGACATCGGAGAACTCGACTGCGGCTGCGCCACCGCGCCACGAGATCCGTCGCGCAATCGTTGAGAACACCATCACAACGCCGGCGGCATCGCATGTTCTCCGTAATAGTTCGAACATCGGTCCATATCCGCCGACGGGCCGGGCGCTCTGCGAATCGACACCTGAGTGCAACTCGTCTGCGATCGCGCGAGCACTTGCGATCGCCGGATCTGCCGCGTCGAAACCCTCGACGAACTCGCGAGCAGCTTCGGCGGCTTCACGTGTCGCATCATCGCGAGCGAGGCGCTCCAGATACTGCTCGGCGCTTTCGTCGCTTGCGCTCTCCCTCGCGCCGGCCATTACCTGGGCTGCACCAATGAAGTTTTGCGTGTCGCGGATTAGTCCGCGGCGGTTGTCGCACACCCAAGCTTCGTTACCGACTGGCACTGCGGTCAATCTCGCCTCGCGCAGCAATAGCATCGTCTCATGGGCCGGCCCGTGGATGAATTCTGCCCCAAGCTCCACAGGTGTGGTCACACCGCTCAACTGCCGTGGCCAGACGCGGCCGCCCACACGGTCCCGTGCCTCGAGCATGACGACGCGGAACGATCGTTGCGCTAGGTACCGCGCTGCTGCGAGGCCGGCCGCACCCGCACCTATGACGATAGCATCAGCATCCACACGCGCAGTATACGCGGACGG
>JAFANK010000157.1 GCA_019232725.1 Vulcanimicrobiota bacterium
CCGTCCAGCATGCGTGACATCGAACGCTCGCCGCTGAATGAGCAGGGCTTTTACATTTACGGGTCGCCCGACGCGTCGGGCGCATTCGTGGTGCGCGCGCTCGCACCGCGCTCGACGCTCGCAGTGCGACCGGGCCGCGTCGTCGCCGGTGCGCGTGACGGGTACCGGTACGTTCGCAAAGGCGCATGGGGCGATCTCTTGCCGCGCAAAGGAACTGCTTCATCCGTGCGCGTCCACGATCGCAGCGACACACGCGCAGAAGCACAAGCCAAGGATGACTGGGCGGAAGGAGATCGTGCGCTTCTCATCCACGTTTTCGGCGGTGTCGGCGGGCAGCTGCGCGAGGAAGCGGCGAAGGGTCCCATCTACCTCGGGCATTTCGCGTACGGCGAGGCGCGTGTCGTGCGCGATGCCCTCTGTGGCGATCTGCGTTTTGACATCACCTACTACCAGGTTTATGCGCACAATGAGGACGGCCTTGTCTCCGGTGCGCAACACTGGTCGCGCTACATGGGGGACCGGCAGTTCGGCTGGCTCGGGGAACGTCCGGTGTGCGATATCCTCATCCGTCATGATGCCTTTACATCCGATTTCACACTCGACGATGGCCGGCAAGCAAGCGTGCTCGGCACGCTGTGCCTCCATCTCGAGGTGATGGCGCAGCGCTACCGCATCGCGAACGGCACCGGCTGTGCCTATGTCGGACCCGCCAACAATTGTGCGCAAGACTCCAATCGCGCGCTGTTCGCGACGCTCGGGGACGTGCAAGATGCGGTGCGCGATCCAAAAGCTGTGGCCGCATGGAAAGAACTATTCCCGGAGCAAGTCGAGCGCTACGAGCATCTCGCGCAGCTGGTGCGTGCGTTGCGGCCACGGTTGCAAACCTTTGGTGGTCCGCGTCGCGATTGGGTGTCCAATGAATTCAGCATGGGCAGCACCTTGGAAGATCACCCGTTGCAACAGGTCATCATGGCGCTTGGTAGTTGGCGAATGGCCCTGCCGCGTTTTGCGAGCGACACCATCGTGAAAACATTCTTGGAGAATGGCGCGGCCGTCTGGGTGTTGTTCTTCGACCAAGTGGGCGGCGTGTACCCAGAGATCGAGCCTATCGCGCCGCTCACCTTATGAAGTGGAGAGACCGATAATGCCTACGATGGCAGATGGACCTTTCGGCTTCAGCGCGCAGGAATGGCGCACGCTCCAGCGGCTGAAAACTCCCCAAGGCATTCAGCGGATGTTGGATTCGTTCGGCTATCATGACGCGGACACGGCATGGTCGCCGCGCCGCGTGTTGAGCGAGGGGCGAGCGCATTGTTGCGAGGGAGCGGTGTTCGCCGCTGCGGCACTGCGGGCGATCGGCAAACGGCCACTCGTGATGGATCTCGAAGCCGAGCGCGATGACGACCACGTCATCGCCGTCTACCGGCAGGGCCCGAGCTGGGGCGCCATCGCAAAATCGCACTTCACCGGCCTGCGCGACCGCGCGCCCATCTACCGCACGTTGCGCGAACTCGCGCTTTCCTACTTCGAGGACTACTTCAACCTGCGTGGCTCTCGAACGCTGCGCGGCTACTCGCGGCCGGTCGATCTCTCGCGATTTGACCACTTGGAATGGATGACATCCCAAAAGCCCGTCTGGTTCATCGCAGAATATCTCGTCGACGTTCCGCATGCGCGGTTGCTCACGCCCACCCAACGGCGGCGGCTGTATCCCGTCGACCGCTTGGCGGTGGACGCGGGGTTGCACGGTTATGGCCCCTACGAGCGCCGTCGAGGATCGAGCGGCTAGGAACCAAAGGCGCGCATGGGAGTTTCGCCGAGTCACTGGCACCGCAGGTACCGTTGGGCGGTGATCGTGCTAGCCGCGCTGCTGTCCGTGGCGAAGCCAAGTCTGGCGGCGCAGACGGAGATCGCGTATTGCATAGCGTTCCGCGGTGTCACGCCCGCCGCACAATCATCCTTTGCGGCGATGGTCGCGCGCGTCTACGATGATCCACGCGGATGGTCGCTTGACGGGAAGGTGAAGTTCGTGCGCGTGGCCGCTGGTGGTGACTTCAGGATCTGGCTCGCGTCTGCGGATGCGATGTCCTCATTCAGCACCCAGTGCAGTACCGAGTGGAGCTGTCGAGTGGGTCACGACGTCATCATCAATGACGCGCGTTGGACATCGGGCTCACCGTATTGGCATGGGGATCTCGTCTCGTACCGCACCATGGTGATCAATCATGAGACAGGGCATTTTCTCGGCCTGGATCACGCGCCGTGTTCGCATGCGGGTGCGCCCGCGCCGGTCATGATGCAACAATCCAAAGGCACATCACCGTGTCATCCAAACGCCTGGCCGCTCGCATCAGAGCGCGCGCTAGCCGCCCGCAATCTCGGTCTTTAACGCACACCGCTGAGCGCTCGGGTTAGAGGATCGCTTGCGCCTCGTCGATGGCGCGATCCGGCGTCCATAAAGCGCCTTCACGCACAAGTTCCTCAAAGCGCGGAGCCCCCAACCTTGCGCCCAGCGCAGCCGACACTGCCTCGTACTCCTGTTGCTCGGTGTGCTCGCGTTGCGCGTCGAGCGCCTGCAGCCGTGCGTTCACAAACCCGATGAGCTGCGCTGCACGCGATCGTTCTTCGAGAGACTCATCGTCTCGCAGCGCCGCGATCGCGGCCAAATGCTGCAGGGTGAACATGACCGTCATCTCGGCCTGTTCGTCTCGCGCGAGCACGAGCGCCTCGCGTGCGTGCGAACGCGCCTCGTCATATTTGCTGAGCGTGATGAGATAGGCCGCCAGATTTGGCAGCAGGTTCATCAGATTCATCGGGTTCTTGATCGTGCGCGATGCGGCAAGCCCTCGTGTCGCC
>JAFANK010000247.1 GCA_019232725.1 Vulcanimicrobiota bacterium
GCTCTCGTCAAAGGCGATCACGACGCCCGATCCGATCGTCGCGCCGATCGCGCGCACGCCCTCGAAGCTAAGCGGCGTGTCAAGCTCATCAGGCGACACAAACGTGCCGGCGGCTCCGCCCAACAGCACCGCCTTCAGCGGCCTTCCAGCGCGGACGCCGCCTGCAACTTCCAAGAGCGCGCGCAGCGTTATCCCAAACGGCACCTCGTACAGTCCAGGCCTCGTGACGTGTCCAGAGACGCAAAAGAGCTTGGTTCCAGTTGAGCCAGGCGTGCCCGTCTTGGCGAACTCCGCACCACCGCGCACCACGATATCCAGGACGTTGACGAGCGTCTCAACGTTGTTGACGATCGTCGGTTTGCCGAAGAGCCCTCGTTGCACAGGGAAGGGCGGCTTGTTGCGGGGCTCTCCGCGCAGGCCTTCAAGGGAATTGAAGAGCGCGGTCTCTTCGCCGCAGATGTACGCACCGGCGCCGCGCCGGAGCTCGATGTCGAAGTTCAGCGCGGATCCGAGGATGCGAGATCCGAGCAACCCCGCATCGCGTGCTTGACCGATCGCGTCCATCAAGCGCTCGCGTGCGAGGGGATATTCCCCGCGTATATAGATGTAGCCCAATTCGCAGCCGCCGGCGAGCGCTGCGATCGTCATCGACTCGACGAGCGCGAATGGGTCTTCTTCCATGAGAATGCGATCTTTGAACGTGCCGGGTTCCGATTCGTCCGCATTGCACACGAGGTAATGCGGCCGCGCAGGCTCGCTCGCGACCGCCTCCCACTTGCGCCCCGTCGGGAATGCCGCTCCGCCTCGGCCCATGAGCTTGGAAGCTGTGAGCTCCCCGATGACGCCTGCTGGCCCAAGCTCGATCGCACGACGCAACGCCGCATATCCGCCCGCGGCGCGGTAATCCTCAAGGCTCGTCGGCGTGACGTGTGCGATGCGCCGCAACAGTCGCAAGCCGGGGTCTTGATGTTGCGGCAACACGACAGCGGACGCCTGAACCCGCGTCTGCGGCTGCGTCCGCTCGAGCTCCGTCATCAGCTCAGCGATCGTCGTGCCGTTGTCTACCTTGGTGATAGGTTCGAGATGGGGTGTATCTCCAGCGATGGACAAGAGGGCTGCCGGCGCGCGATCGCACTGACCAAGACATGGGCTGCGCAGCCACGTCGTCTTGCCACTTTGCGATGGTTTTCCGGCCGGCCACTGCTTGCGTTGTTCGAGCTCGGCGCAATTTTTTTCAGCACCAGCCGCCATACACGACAAATCGTCGCACACATGGATGATGCGGTGGGGACGAGGCGTTGTCGAGAACAGTCCATAGAAGCTTGCAACGCCATACGCGTCCGCTGGCGGCACCGTCAGCCGCCGGCAGATATAGTTGAGCGCGCCTTCGCTGATCCATCCGACACGGTCGTTGACCGCATGCAATGCCGGCAACAGCTGATCGCGTCTGTTGCGTGCGGTATGTCCGCCCAGGGCGACCTGTGCGTCTGCTTTGGTGCGGGCGCCACCCTCCCACCTTGACTGCGGCACACCCAAAAGAGTGTCCACGGCTCCGCGCTCGGCATCTGTCGGCTGCGCGTCCGTGAAGTGAGCGTCCACGCTACGCTCCGGCAGTGCCCGCAGGCACGAGCTTGTCGATGCGGATAGCCGACGCTTTGAACTCTGCGGTGCCAGACTTCGGATCGTTGGCTTCGATCGTGAGCACATTGGTCGGCGTCTCGAAGTGAAAGGTCATAAAGGAGAGCCCAGCCCGCAAACTTTCATCGATCCGCACTCGGACGACGAGCGACCCGCGCCGCGAAGTTACCCGAATTTCTTCACCCTCCGTGACGCCGTAACGCGACGCATCTTCGGGTGAGAGATCGAGCGTTTCCGGTCGGCGTAACGGCGACGTATACCCTTGGCTCTGCGCACCCGAGTTGAACGCATCTAAACGGCGGCCGGTGGTTAACAGCAGCGGATATTCAGGTGTGATCTCATCGACGGGACCTTGTTGCTCGACGACGTGGAAGGGCGCTCTTGGTCCGCTCACTGGATCTTCCCACAACCTGCCATAAAGGAACAGGGAGCCAGGATGCTGCTCGTCTGGACACGGCCAGCGGATGCCGCCGAGCTGTTCGAGCCGGCGATAGGACATGCCGGCGTGCATGGGGCTTAACGTACGCACTTCATCCCAAAGTTGTTCGGCCGTCGGGTGACCGAGATCGTGACCGAGTCGGCGTGCCAGATCGCACAGGATCTCGATATCGTCGCGCGCGTCGCCTGGCGGGTCCAAGAGCTTGCGAACGCGCTGTACGCGCCGCTCGGAATTGGTAACCGTCCCCTCGGACTCGCACCAACCGGCCGCCGCCGGCAGCACGACATCTGCGGCCTCAGCCGTTTTTGTCAGGAACAGATCTTGTACCACGAGGTGATCGACCTCGTTCAGCAGATGCTCGGCACGCGTGCGATCGGCTTCCGACACCATCGGGTTCTCACCGATGACGTACAGCGCCGTCAGCTCATGACGTTCGATCGCGTCGAACATCTCGTTGAGCCGCCATCCCCGCTGCGCTGGGATGCTTACACCCCAGGCGCGTTCGAACTTCGCGCGCAGCGCATCGTCGCTGACGCTTTGAAACCCAGGCAATCTATCTGGGATGGCGCCCATGTCGCCACCGCCTTGCACGTTATTCTGTCCGCGTAACGGGTTCAGACCACTGCCATAGCGCCCCACGTGACCGGTCAGCAGTGCAAGATTGATGAGCGCAAAAACGTTGTCGACCGCGTCATGGTGCTCCGTAATCCCAAGTGTCCAGCAGATGATCGCGCGCTTGGCGCTGGCATACTCGAAGGCGACCTGGCGGATGATCTCGGCCGGCACGCCGGTCATGCCCTCCGCCAACTCAGGCGTATACCGCTCCACCGATGCTCGGTACTCATCAAACCCGCTGGTGGCGCGTTCGATGAAGGAGCGATGCTCGAGTCCCCGTTTGAGGATCTCATGCGCCATGGCGTTCGAAAGCGCGATGTCGCTGCCGACGTTGAGTCCCATCCAGACGTCGGCCCATTGGGCGGTGACGGTGCGACGAGGATCCACAACGATCAGCCTCGCCCCGTTGCGGAGAGCCTTGAGCACGTGGTGGAAGAAGATCGGATGCGTCTCGCGCGCGTTCGACCCCCACAAGATGATCAGGTCGGTCTCCTCGACCTCCTGATACGAGCTCGTCCCGCCGCCCGCTCCGAAAACCGCCGCCAGACCGGCGACGCTC
>JAFANK010000085.1 GCA_019232725.1 Vulcanimicrobiota bacterium
CGCGCAAGAGTCCTTCCAGCGCGACAGCGGAGAGCGTCGTCGGCATCGGCTCGCTGTCAAGTGCCGGGTAGTGGGCGTGCGCCGTCATGACGCAATCGACTCCTTGCGCGATCGCTCCCGCGAACGGCACAAGGTCGGTTGCGCGAAGCTCCGCGTGCGATCGCGGGATCGTGGGCAGCTCCAGATGTGCATCGACCTGGCTGCCTCCGTAGCCAGGGAAATGCTTGGCGGTCGCCCCGATGCCGGCTGCGTGCAATCCCGCGATCGCCGCTCGGACATGACGGCTCACGAGTGCGGGATCGTCGCCGAACGAGCGGGTACCGATGACCGGGTTGGCCGGCTCGCTATTGACGTCGGCCACAGGCGCAAGATTGAGATTGATGCCAAGCGCTGCGAGCTCGTCGCCCGTGAGCTCGTACATCGCTTGCGTCAGCTTGTCATCGCCGGCTGCTCCAAGCGCCATCGCAGACGGGATCGTGGTACCGATGCCGGCAAGACGCGAGACCGACCCGCCTTCCTGGTCCAGCGTGATGACAGCCGGATGACGGTCTTGCCTCGGCACCGCGCGGATCGCATCCGTCAGCGCGCGCAGCTGCTCGGCACTTTCGATATTGCGCCGGAAAAGGATGACACCCGCGGCGCGGGCGACGAGCTCGACCGGCACGTCCTGCGGCCGCGTGCCTTCGAATCCGAACAAGATAAGGCCGCCAAGATCGCCATCTACTGCTGGGTCCGTCATGAAAGCGGCTACCCCGGCGTGTCGTGTTGCACCTTCGCGGCAGACCTTGGTGGCTGCACTTTACGTCGTTGACAAGGTTAGTGAGCACAAAACCGCCGAATGCGGCCCACGCGACGACGATCACGCCGTTCGCGTTGACCGATAGCTTCGAGAGAAAAGGAAATCCATGCGCATCGCCCTGCTTGCCGTCGCCGCTCTGGCGGCGGCTGTGTTGAATGCTGCCGCACCGCCGACCGCGTCGTCAGAGTCTGGGGTAACGCGAGCGACGCTGTCCAACGGCCTGCGCGTGGTCATCGTCAGCGACCCGCTGGCACCGGTCGTATCGACGTCGCTGAACTACCTCATCGGCTCGGCGGAAGCGCCGGCAGGTTTCCCGGGGATGGCGCACGCGCAAGAACACATGATGTTCCGCAGCAGCCAAGGGCTTTCGACATTCCAGTTGGCCGACATCAACGCGAGCATGGGTGGCGATCTCGACGCCGACACGCAGGACACCGTGACGCAATACTACTACACGGTGCCGGCAAGCGATCTGGATCTGGTACTGCGCATCGAGTCGATCCGCATGCGCGACGTGCTCGACTCCGATGCCGATTGGAGCCAAGAGCGCGGCGCGATCGAGCAAGAGGTGGCGCGCGATCTCTCCAACCCGCTCTACAAGTTCCTGACGGCCGCACGGTCCAACATCTTCGCCGGAACGCCCTACGAGCACGACGCGCTCGGGACGCGTGCATCGTTCCAGAAGACGACCGGCGCAATGCTGAAGTCCTTCTACGACCAGTGGTACCATCCCAATAACGCGATCTTGGTGATCACAGGCGACGTCGATGCGGACAAGACGCTCGCGACGATCCGCACGTACTTCGGCGATATCCCCCAAAAGAAGCTCCCGCCCCGACGAGCCGTGCATCTGCAAGCGCTCAAGCCGGCTCGCTTGGCGCTCAGCTCTGATTTCAGCGTCCCCTTAGCGCTCATCGCGTACCGGGCACCCGGCTATTCGAGCCCTGATTACGCCGCCTCACAAGTGCTCGGTGCGGCGCTCGCCAACCAGCGCAGCGCGCTGTACGAGCTCGGCATCACCGGGCAGGCGCTGTTCGCGAGTTTTGCGATCGGCACCGTGCTGCCGCAAAGCGGGATCGCATTCGCCTACGGCGCGGCCAATGGCAGTGATTCATCGTCGCTTGCGCTGCGGATCAAGACGGTCATCGCCGACTATCAAAAAAACGGCGTACCCGCCGATCTGGTCGAGGCATCGAAACGCCAGCTGATCGCGCAAGCGGAGTTCAACAAGAACTCGATCAGCGGACTCGCAGAAGCATGGGCCGAGGCGCTTGCAGTGCAGGGGGCGTCCTCGCCTGACGATGAGGTCGCGGCGTTTGCGAAGGTCACCAAGGCCGACGTCGACCACGTCGCGCGCAAGTACCTCGTCAACGATACCGCCACGGTCGGGTTGCTCACCCCGAGCAACTCCGGCAAGCCCGTGGCGAGCAAAGGTTTTGGCGGCAGTGAGTCGTTCGCTCCCAACCAGACGGCGCCCGTCGAGTTGCCCGAGTGGGCGCACGGCGTGCTCCAAAGCCTCGCCGTGCCACCGTCCAACATCGCCCCGAACGAGCGCGTGTTGCCCAATGGCCTGCGCCTCATCGTGCAATCGGAATCGGTGTCACCGACCGTGACCGTGCTCGGAAGGGTAAAATCCGACGCCGATCTGCAAACGCCGCCGGGGAAAGAGGGCGTCTCATCGATGCTCGACGAGCTGTTCTCGTACGGCACGACCACGCTTGATCGGGTGGCGTTCGGGCGCGCGCTCGACGATATCGCCGCCGATGAGAGCGCGGGCTCGGAATTCTCGCTCTCGGTGCTCTCCTCTGACTTCGACCGCGGCGTGCAGTTGTTGGCCGACAACGAGCTGCACCCGGCATTGCCGGCACGCAACTTCGCGATCGTGCAGCAACAACTCGCCTATGCGCTCAAAGGCGAGATGCAAACACCGGACTATCTCACGAACCGCGCGCTAGAAAAAGCGCTCTACCCGAAAGACGATCCGACGCAACGCGAACCGACGCCCGAGACCATCAGCGCGCTGACGCTCGACGACGTCAAAACCTATTACCAAACCGTTTTCCGGCCCGATTTGACGACCATCGTGGTCATCGGCGACGTCACACCGGATGCCGCAGCGCAAAGCATCACGCGCTGGTTCGGCGGATGGAGCGCGACCGGTTCCAAGCCGCAAACCGATCTGCCGCCGGTGCCGCTCAACTCGCCGGCAGCAGTCAGCGTCCCCAACGCGCAGCGCGTGCAAGATGCGGTGACGCTCGCCGAAACGATCGGCGTCACGCGATCGGACAAGGATTACTACGCGCTCGAAGTCGGCGACCACGTGCTCGGCGGCGGCTTTTATGCCACGCGCCTGTATCGTGACGTGCGAGCGGAGGCAGGCTTGGCCTACACGGTCGGCAACTCGCTCGACGTCGGCAAGACGCGCTCCACCTATTCCGTGGACTTCGGATCGGATCCGCAAAACGTGGGTAAAGCGCGCGCGCTCATCCTGCGCGACGTGAAGCAGATGCAGACGAGCCCCGTGACGGCAGACGAATTGCGCATCGCCAAGGCACTGCTGCTCCAAGAGATCCCGCTGCGCGAGGCAAGCGAAGAAGCGATCGCCCACGGGCTGCTCAGCCGCTCGATCTCGCAACTGCCGCTCGACGAGCCGTCGGTGGCGGCGCACATCTATCAGACGATCACGGCCGAACAGGTGCAGTCGGCGTTTTCGAAATGGATCAGGCCCGACGGCTTCGTGCAAGTGACGCAGGGCCCGCCACCGTCATAAGGCCTCGAGCCATCAGTCGCTCGTGCCAGCCGGTGCGAGCAGCTCGAACGCTCCCTCGGTAGCGACCACCTCACCGGCGCGCAAACCGCTTGCGATCTGCGTCGTGTGCTGGTCGCTCGCACCGATCGTCACTTTGCGTGGCGAGAACGTCTGTGCGCCGCTTCGATCGGACGCGACGAAGACGAGCATGTCACCGCTTTGTGGATCCTCCACGACCGCACTCGTCGGGACGAGTATGCCGTGCGCGATGGCTACCGTGATGCTTGCGTCGACGGCGTCGCCCGCAAATGCGTCGGCGGGAATCCCGCTCACGACGACCGTCGCACCAAGCGTCGCCGGGTCGACGGCGTTGACGGCTGCCGTCACACGACCGCGATAGCTGAGCGACGATCGAGCGAGGTGCAGCTCGACCGTGTCACCGACTTTGATCTGCCGTGCTGCATCGGCCGGCACCGTGAGCGTGGCGGAATGCACGAGCGGCGCTCCGAGCGTCACGGCCGGCGTCGACGGATCGACGCTCTCGCCGGGATGTTTGAGAATCGCCACGATGATGCCGTCTGCGGGCGCGCGCAATGTGGCATTGGCGAGGTCGCGCTCGGCGATGGCGAGCGACGCCTGTGCTCGCGTCGCCTGTCCGCTCGCGGCTTGCACGTCGGCGCGGGCCTGACCGACGTTTGCCCCCGCGCCTGCGATCAGCGCTTGCGCACGAAGATGCGCGGTGCGGGCATCTGCTTCGTCCGCCGCGAGTTGGTTCTGTGCGGTTTGCACGTCCTTGACCGCGGCGATGCCAGCGCTGAACAACGCGCGCGTGCGCTCGAGCGCCGCCCGATCAGCTTGCACCTTGAGGTCCGCCTGACGCGTTGCAGCTGCGGCTTCTTGGTTGCGCACGGCGGCACCCGAGGTCACGCTAGCCAGATTGGCGGCCGCCGCTTGTGCATCGCCACCAGCCTGCGACACTGCGAGTTGGAACGGCGCTGCATCCAGCTGCGCGAGCGCCTGACCTGCCTGCACCCGGTCACCGACGCGGACGTCCACGCTCTCCAGGCGCCCGGCCACGGCGAATGCGAGTGCTGAAGCACTGCCGGGGGGTGGGCCTACGCGCCCGTGCGCCGTGACGCGTACGAGCAGGTCGCCTTCGACAGCGCGCGCGACCTGCACCGCGGGCTGCACCGGCGCAGCCTCTTGTGCGTGGCGATGGCGCACGACCACGACGACGATGATGGCGACTGCCACGAGTGCGAGGGCCCAATACCGACGCAGCACGTTCATGGGCCGAGCTCCAACTCGACAGTCGCACGCGCGAGCTCCTCATCATAGATGGCGCTCAGTTCGGCCAAACGCGCATCGGCGTACGTGGCGCCTGCGGCTGCCCGTTCCAAGCTCGACGTGCTGCCGGCACGATAGCCGATCTGCGTCGCGTTGAGCTCTTCTTCTGCAGCCTGGCGGGCACTTGTGGAAGCGGCTTCAACGCGAGTCGCCGCCTGCAGGTCGCGTACCGCTGCGCTGACCTCAAGCGTCACTTGCCGTTCTTGGGATCGCAGCTGCTCGCGCGCGATCGCAAGCGCGGCGGTCGCATCGCTGACGTGCGCGCTCTGCGAACCGTTGAACGGCAGCTCGAAACTAGCGTTGATGGTCGGTCCTTGGACGTATTGGCCGACATCGGTCCCGTGCTCGTAACCGGCGGAGACCGTGATGGCGGGCAATGCCGCAACGCGCGCCGCACCGAGCGCAGATGACGCGCTCGCGACGTTTTCGCGCGCCGACGTGAGCTCTGCACGCGCGGCGAGCGCGCGCCGCACAGCCGCTTGCGGATCCGCCAGCGGCCCTGCGGTCGACGCTTGCTGCACAGGCGTCGCCGCGGTCAATGCCGCAACGGGCACGCTTGTCTCGAGCGAGAGCGCCTGCAGCGCGTTGTCGTCCGCAGCTTGTGCATCCTCGCGGGCTGCCACCGCCTGCGAAAGAGCGACTTGCGCCCGGATGACGTCGATGCGCGGCGCGTCGCCCGCTTTGTAGCGCTTGCGTGCCGCTTCCAATTGCGCGGTGGCGAGCGCCAGCGTCTCCTCGCGTGCGCCGAGCGCGGCGCTTGCCTTGAGCGCAGCGAAGTACTGGCCGCTCACTTTGATGCGTTCGGCTCGCTCGGCGATCACTTCGTCGGCGTTGGCGCCACGTTCGACGGCTTCGGCCTGGTAGAGCAAGGGCAAATACTGCGCAAACGCGAGCAGCGTCGCTTGCACGCCGAGATTGAACGCCGTTTGTGTCACGGTCGTGTTCGGCAGAGCGCCCGCCTGTGGATTGAGCGCGTACTGGGCGACGAGTGACGGGCCGAATCCGGCCTTTGCAGCCCCAAGCGACTGTTGCGCTGCGGTGACCCGCGCGCGAGCCGTGGCGACATCGGGCGACTGTGCGACTGCGTCGTCTTGCGCTTGCTGCAAGGACAAACCCGCAAACGACAGCGGCGCAAGGCCTGCGTTTTGCTTTTGGGCGCTCGCGACCTCAGGCGCAGCAGTCGCGGCGACCATCGCCGCCACCATCGCGATCATCGACCACGGCTCTTGTCTCATGCGGCTTCCTCCGCCCGCGCCGGTCGAGCACCGGAAAAGCCGGCGTACAGCACCGGGATCAAGATGAGTGTGAAGGCGGTGGCCGTCGATAACCCGCCGATCACCGCGATCGCGAGCGGCCGCTCCATCTCCGACCCCGAGCCGATACCGATCGCCAGCGGTACGAGGCCGGCGATGGCCGCGAGCGTCGTCATGACGATCGGGCGCAGTCGTGTCCGCCCCGCCACTACGAGCGCTTGCGTCACGTCGTCGCCTGCAGCACGACGCTTGTTAGCGACGTCGATGAGCAAGATGCCGTTTTTCACGACGATGCCGACGAGCAGCAGCAATCCCATGAACGATGAGACGTTGAGCGGCGTCCCTGTGGCGAATAGCCCGAGCGCGACGCCGATGAGCGCAAGCGGAATGGCCGTGAGGATGACCGCCGGCAAGCGGAATGAGTTGAAGGTGCCCAGCATGACGGCGAAGACCAACACGACCGCCAGGGCGATGACGGTGAGGAACTCGCGGAACGAGGCCTGCTGCGCCTCATAGGTGCCGCCGATCGTCGCCGTGTAGCCGGGCGGCATCGGTGTTTGCCGGAGCACCTGCTTCACGCGCTCGATGACCGTCGAGAGACTTGCCCCGCTCGTGGCGGCTGACACCAAGATGACGCGCTGGCCATTGATCTCCTCGATGTCCGACGAGAGCGGCTCCTGCGCGAATCGTGCGACGGAACCAGCCGCAGCGGATCCCGCAGCCGAGACGATCTGCGCACCCTCTGCATCGCCTGCTCGCGACACCGTGTCGATGCGCACGGGCACGAGGTTCACGGCGCCGGGCACGCGCGTCGCAATCGTTCCTTGCGAGGATGCCGCCAGCGCGTCTGCCACATCGGATTGGCTCACACCGAGCGCCGCAAGGCGCACGCCGGCCGGCACGATGCGGATCACCGGATTGTCGTAGATGACGCCACTCGCCGCGTCCACGATGCCCGGCACGTCATCGAGTTTTTCTTTGAGGGCGATGGCGATCGCGACCAGCCGGTCTTGGCGTTCGCCCGCGAGCGTGATCTCGATCGGCCGCGGCGTGCCAGACAAATCGTCGATCATGTCCTCTAAGATCTGATGGAACTCGAGCTGCGCCGCCGGAACCGCTGCGGTCATCGCATCGCGCATTCGATCGGAGAGCGCCTCATAGGGTGAGCGCTTGCCCTCCGGCGCCAGCGCGACGCGGATGAGCCCGCGGTTCTGCGGCATCGGCGAGAAGCCGTTCGTATCCAGGCCGGTGAGCCGTCCATCCGCCACGACGCCGGGTTGTGCCAGCGCCACCTGCTCGAGGCGCCGTGCCGCCATGTCGCTCGCGGCAAGGCTCGTGCCCACGGGCATGGTGTAGCCGATCTCGAACTGGCCCTCGTCCATCTTCGGCAAGAAGTCGCTCGGCAAGAGCAGCAACAGCACGGCGGTGATCGCGAGCACGACGCCGCTAGCCGCGAACACGACCCCGCGGTGCTTGAGCGCCCAACGCAGCGACGGTTCGTAGGTATCCAAAACCCGGTTGAGCACGCCGTGGTCCTCGTGCATGGCCCCTGTGCTGCGCAAAAATCGCGCGGCCAGGGTCGGGGAGACGAGCAGCGCGAGGGCAAGCGAGACGATCAGCGCTGACGCCAGCGTGAAGGCGAGCGCGCGGAAGAAAAAGCCGGGAATCCCAGAGAGCAGGGCGAGGGGCAAGAAGACGACGACGGTCGTCGCGGTTGAGGCTGCCATCGGCGCGGCGACCTGTGACATGGACAAGCGGATCGTGGATGCGATGTCGCGGCCTGGATTCTCGCGCATGTTCCGCGCGATGTTCTCCAAGACGACGATCGCGTCGTCGATGATCAGTCCGACTGCGACCGCCAAACCGCCAACGCTCATGAGATTCAGCGTCTGGCCGAACCGGTTCATCACGAACAGCGTGATGGCCATGGCGAGCGGGATGACGGCGGCGGCCACGAGCGTGATGCGCACGTTGCGCAAAAATGCGTAGATGACGAGCACGGCGAGCAGCGTGCCGAGCAAGATGGCGTCGCGCAATGCCGCCTGCGAACTCGTGATGAGCGTGGTTTGGTCCCAATATTTGGAGACGGTCGTGCCGGCGGGTAATCGCCGCGCGACATTTTGCATCCTCTCTTCAAATGCGCGAGCCAAGCGCACGGCATCGGCGCCCGGGAGCCCGAAGACATTGATGACGACCGCCGCCTGGCCATCGTATGCGGCGGCGTTCGTGGCCGGCGCTACGCCGAGCGTGACATCACCCAGGGCGCTGATCGGGACCGAGCTGCCGCTCGCTAGCGGCACGACGACGTTGCCGATCGAGGCAGCGTCGCGCAACTGCGCATCCACCACGAGCACGTACTGATGGTAGTAGCGATCGCGCAACCCGACCGCTCTTACGTCGTTAGCGCCGCTCAGCGCCTGGGCGACCTGGCTTTCGGCGACGCCGTAGCGAGCGAGCAGCGCCGGATCGAGATGGACATGATACTCGCGGATGCGGCCGCCCGCCAGCGACACGCGCGCAATGCCCGGCACACCCGCGAACGCCGGCACCATCGTGTGCTCGGCGAACTCCCGCAGCAATGCGCCGGACAGCGTGGTCGACACGAGACCATAGGAAAGCACGGGCTCGCTATTGGGATTGACGATGACCGCCTGCGGGTCGACGCCGGCGGGCAGCTCGCCTCGCGTCTGGTTCAGCGCTTGGTTGACATTCTCCAGATCGACACGCGGATCGGTCTTCGGATCGAACGACACCAAAAGCTCAGAGGACCCTTGCGTCGAGGTCGCTTGCACGCGTGTCACGCTGCGCAGCGCCTGCATGGCACGCTCCAGCGGCATCGTGACCGCGACGCGTACTTGCTCCGGCGGCAGTTGTCCGGCATCCGCGACGACGTCGACACGTGAGAACGACATGTCCGGGAAAATGCTCTGGGACGTGTTGGCGTACGCATACACACCGAGCAGCGCCAGCACTCCGACCACGAAGAGCAGCACTTTTTCGTTGCGCTGCGCGAATGCACCGAGATCCATGGGATGCTCTTTTACGTCGCCGCTGAGAGCCGCTCGATCGCGAGCGACGTGCCACCGCCCATGCCGTGGCACAGCGACGCGACACCGAGCTTGCCATTGTGCTCGGCCAGCGCGTTGAGCAGCGTCACGACCAGGCGTGCACCCGACGCGCCAATCGGGTGCCCGAGCGCGATCGCTCCGCCATTGACGTTGAGCCGCTCGCGCGGCACGCCGAGTTGCCGCTCGAACAGCAGATTGCTGAGCGCAAATGCTTCGTTGTTCTCGAAGAGGTCGACGTCCGCGACTTTCAAGGAGAGCTTATCGAGGAGCTTGCGCACGGCAGGGATCGGCGCCTCGGCAAAGCGCCAGGTCGGGCCCGCCGACCATGCAACGCCGAGAATTTTTCCCATCGGCGTGAGGCCGTGGCGCTCGAGCCCCGTGCGACTTGCGAGGACAAGCGCAGCAGCGCCGTCGGAGATCTGGCTCGAGTTGCCGGCCGTCAACACACCATCTTTGCCGAATGCCGGGCGCAGCGCAGCGAGCGTCTGCGTCGTCGTCTCCGGCCGAATGCCCTCATCGCGATCGATGGTGTGCTCTCCCTTCTTCCCAGGAAGCGTCACGGGCTCGATCTCTCTCGCAAAAACGCCTGACGTGGATGCGTGCGCAGCTCGCGCGTGTGAGGTCGCTGCTACTTCATCGAGTTGCGCCCGCGTCGTACCGTACTCGCGCGCGAGACGTTCTGTTTCGACGCCCATCCCTTCACCGGTTGCGGGATCGGTGAGCCCATCGTGCTGCATGATGTCGATGAGCTGTTCGGGCGCTCCCAAGAGCGACTTATAGCCGAAACGCGCTCGTGGCGAGAGGGCGAATCCGGTCTGCGACATCGATTCGAAACCGCCGGCGAGCACCACATCGGCGTCGCCTGCCCGAACCGTATTCGCGGCGTTCGCCACAGCCATCATCGCCGACGAGCACACCATGTCGACGGCATAACCGTCGATCGTGTCGGGAATGCCGGCCGCGAGTGCCGCTTGACGCGGCACAAGCTGACCATGCGCTGCGCGCAAGACGTTCCCGAAGACATACAGCTCGATGTCCGCGCCTCGCAAACCCACGCGCGCAAGGGCGGCGCGCATGGCGGCGGCTCCCAACGCCGGCGGTGGGAGATCCTTGAAGACACCGCCGAACTTGCCGATCGGCGTGCGCACGGCCGATGCGATGTAGACGTCCTGCATGTAGACGTGCGTTCCGCGCGCGTCGCGTGGAACCTTACCACGCCCCGACCAGCCGCTTGTCCAGCGAGCGCTGCACGATAGCATCAAAGGTCGTCACGGGACAATCCAGGTCTGGGCAGCCCGGCACATACACCGGCACGCGCGCCGGGTGTGCGCCGTCGCCGGCACGCATCTGCGCAAGCGACTGCGCGGTGAAGAACAGCCGGATGAACGCGGGCATCGATCCTTGCGTGTACACCTCAAAGACGAGCGCGCCGCCGGGCGGCGTGTCGTTGAAGAGGTAGCCCTTCATGAGCCATGAGAGGTGCAGCATGCCAGCCATTTTCGAAAGACTCGTATCGTGGCCGACGATCACGGCGAAGCGCGCGCTCGCAGGCACGCGCGTTTGGCCATTGGATGTGCCGGCGACGGACTGATCGAGCGTCGCGGCGATATGCGCAAGCAGGTTCGACCCTTCGGCCCGTGCGTTATAGTAGGTCTCATGCTCCACGCGCGACTTCACGGCGTGCAGCTGCATGATGTCCAAAATAGTCGACTCGTCGGCTCGTCCCCAGCCCACGGCCGGCATGCCATCCGTGTACTCGAGCAAAAGATTTTCCGCCGCCGTTCCCGCGGCGTCGAGTCCGCCAGAGACGCCTGTCAGACCCGAATCTGGATCGGCATCGATCGTCGTACCGACATTGGAGAGCTTCTTGCACCCGGTCGAGCAACCCAAAACGCGATCGAGGGCTGCGTAGGCACCGCGGTATGCATCGACCACTGCGTTCGGGTCGGCACCGATCGCGCCAAGCGTTGACGCTTTTGACAAAGCGGTGTCAGCGCGACCGAGCGTGGGCAGCGGATCGAACAGAAGATCATCTTTTCCCTTTGGCCCGTGCCCGACGTTCACGTCGCAGCCGGGCGCGATCCCATCGGCCAAGGCCTTGCCGGTCGCGATGGTACGCTCGTCCACATCTGCCCAAATGAACACCGTTCCTTGAGCTGGGCAGCCAGTCGCAGGAAACAGACTTGCGTAATAGCTGCGGTAGTACGCGCCGAACTGGCGCATGAGCGCCGCGCCGTGCGGCGTGAGGTAGCCAGGAGCGACCTCCCATTTCGGCCACGCTTGGCTTGTGTAGGGGGCAAGTTCCGTCGGACTCGTCGGCGACCGCACCCCGTGTCGTGTCAGCACGAGCACGAAGCGTGGCTGGACGCTGGGTTGGGCCGCGACCGTCGCGCTTCGGCCCGAAGCACCTAATGCTAAGAACGCAATAAAGCAGACAAGAGCCTGCAAAGCATGATATCGCATGCTCCAAGCGTAGCGGCAGATGGTTACAGGAACATGAATTCAGCTCGCCGGCAGCGAGATCGTGACGAGTGCGCCGCCTTCATCGGCATTGGCGAGCGTCACGCCGCCACCGCTCGCGCGAGCGATCGAACTGGCAATGGCCAGGCCCAAGCCTGTCGCGTGATCGTCTGTCCGGGCCGTCTCGCCACGCCAGAACCACTCAAGCCCATGTTGCAGCGCGTCGCTTGTGAACCCGCCCCCGCCGTCGCGCACGCGCAGCTCCCAGGTAGCGCCTCGTCGTTCCGCCCAGATACGGATCGTGCCGCCGTCGTGGGTGTGTTTGATCGCGTTATGCACGATCGCGGTGATCGCTCGTTCCAGTGCTCTTGGATCCCCGGTGCTTTTGGCTTCGCCGGTTGCGACGTCCACTGAGATGTGTTTTGCACCGGCGGCAGGCTGGAGGCGCAAGCACACGCCCCGAGCCACCGCTAAGACGTCGACGACGACGTGCGCGCTGCGCTCAGCCTGTGCGCGCGCCGCGACGAGCAACGTGCTGACCATCGTCTCCATCTGCTGCGCCTCACTTGCGATGGTCGCAAGGGCTGCCTGATAGGCCTGGGCGTCACGTGGTTTGCGCAGCGCGAGATCCGCCTCGGCTCGGATCACGGAGAGTGGTGCGCGCAGTTCGTGGGCCGCATCCGTCGTGAAGCGCCGCTGCCGTTCGAGGGTGTCGTCAAGCGCCCGCTGCGCAAGCGATGACCCCGCAAGCGACGCGACCGCAGCAAGTAGCAATGCGGCGAGCACGAACGCTGCGGCTATCTGCCGGTCCGTATCGCCGATCCAGTCAGTCGATGACCAGGCGATCACTGATCCGACAGGTTTGCCGTTGCTCAGGATCGGCAGCGCGACGGCCCGCAAGCCGCTGCCGGCCGTGTGCAGCGAGAACAAGCCGTCAGCGTTGCGTGCTCGTTCCAAAAGCTCACCGGGCGGTGCGGGCGTCGTCGATAAGATCGTCGCCCGAGCGCTTTCCACGGCGACGTCGATCTGCGGGCTGACGAGCGCGAAGACTTGTGCGCGGTCGCGCTCGTCGATGCGCGCCGTGCCTCCCTCGACATCGACGAAATTCAAGGCCGCTCGAGCGACCGTCGTCAAGCGCGTGTCGAGCGAGGCGCGCAAGTCGCGATCGATGACGAGCACCGCGACCGCACCGAATGTCGCGAGTGCGAGCACGAGCACGCCGACGTAGGACGCGATCAGCTTGGCACGCAGCGACGCCCACCAGGACTTCACCGGTCACCGAGCCGGTATCCCACACCACGAACGGTGTGGAGTAATTGCAACTCGCCTGCGGTCGCGATCTTGGCGCGCAAACGGCTCACATAGACGTCCACGACATTGGACTCGACGTCGCTCTCCCGGTCGAACATGGCATCTTCGAGCATGCGCCTGGTCACGATCCGGTTGGCATTGCGCATGAAATATTCAAGGAACGCAAGCTCTCTTCTCGTGAGTTCGATCTCTCGCTCGCGGCGGCGCACGCGGCGGGCCGCCAGGTCAAGGGTCAGGTCGTGCACCCGCAGTTCCAGCGCGGGCGGCTGCGAGCCACTGCGCCGCGTGATCGAACGCAGGCGTGCTTCGAGTTCGCCGAACACAAAAGGCTTGCGCAGATAATCATCCGCGCCCGCATCCAGCCCGGCGATGACGTCGGACGGCGCGTCGCGGGACGTCAGGATGAGGGTCGGCGTCGGCATACCGGCTTCGCGCAGGCGCCGCACGACGCTCAACCCGTCACGACGCGGCAATTGGATATCGATGACGATCGCGTCGTAGTCGCCGCCCATGGCGTAGTGCTCGCCGGTTTCGCCATCATGGGCATCATCGACGATATGGCCTTGCTCCATGAGGCCGCGGCGAAGGACGTCGCATAACCGTACGTCGTCCTCCACGATCAGCAGACGCACAACGTGCGTTCTTGTCTGTGCAATCGGCGTCGCCCTTTCGGGCGTACGTCAGGGTTTCGGCGTG
>JAFANK010000086.1 GCA_019232725.1 Vulcanimicrobiota bacterium
GGTCGCAGACTTGCGACCTGAGCCGCGGCGATTTGTTCGCGCACCCGTTCCCCCGGCGGCATCGCTGCCATGCGTTGCGCTTCCATGAGCGCCATCATGTGCAGCTGAGCACGCTCCGAGAGGAGCACGGCAGCGAGGGTCAGACCGAGGCCGCAAAGCGCTGCCCATCCCCACGTCGGGTTCACCACAAGATCGGAGAATGCGCGGCGCGGAGCCACAAGGACCCGCACATAGGTCACAAGGCCACGCAGGTTCACAGCCTGAGCTTACTTCTTCAGGGTGATCAGCAGTTGCTGTCCGGGTGCCGACACAGCGTGGACGACCATGCTCGTCGGATCGTACCACACGTCGAAGTTCATCTTGCCTGTGACGGACAGCGCGACGTCTGCCGTTGGGACCGATGCGGGTCGCGTTATGACCGGATGCAGGTCGACGTTCCCGACCACTTGCGCGACGCTGCGCGGCGAGATCAAGGAGAACTGCGTGACCTTGGATGCGTGCAGCTGCGCCGGCAACAGCACGTAGCCGCTCATGAGCGTTCCCTCGATGAGGTATGCGTGCTTGATGCCTGGCGGATTTGGGAAGGGCGCGGTGCCAGAGGTTCCGTCGATCGTCACGGTCGCGCCGCCGCTGTCGACCGCGACGCGCACGGTCGTCGCGGTCGTTCCCCGCGCATAGGCGCCCGTGTATGCCTTCGGATCGAGGGTCGTCGCGTCGAAGATCTCGTCGATCGTGTAGCTGAGCGAGCTCTGCAAGTTCTGGCTTTCGTGCACCGTCAGGCCGATGTCAGAATGGCTAATGCTCACGGTTGCCGTCCCGAGGTCGTTGCCTCCCTGCTGCACCGAATATGTATACGTGCCGGAAGGAGCGCTGAATGAGCTCTGGGCCGCGCTGATGTTGCCGGTCGCGCCACTTGCAGCCACGTTGATCGCAGCCGCCGCGAGGAAGACCAAAAGCATCATCACGATGTTCCGGCCGCGCCCGCGCTGCCCAAGCCCGATGCATCGGACGCGTCGGCGGCAGGTGCCGTCACCCCAGGACGTGGTGCGATGAGGCCCTGCGCCGCTCCCAACGAGGTGAGACCGCTGACCGCGCCGAGGCTCATCGTTTCGACCGCAGTGCTGGGGACGATGATCATAGCGCCTTTTTCTTTCAGCCCTTCATACAACATGTTCATGGCGCGCAGATGCAGCGCTACCGGGTTTCCAGCGTATTGCTTCGCCGCCTGCACGAAGGAATCCGCGATTTGACGCTCGGCATCTCCGAAGATCACGCGCGCCTGCCGCTCGCGCTCGGCTTGCGCCTGGCGCGACATGGCGTCCTGGAGGTTCTCCGGTATCTTAATGTCGCGGATCTCGACCGACTGCACGGTGATGCCCCAGGGCGTCGTGCGGGCGTCGATCGCATGTTGAAGATTCGTGTCGATGGCTTGCCGGTTCGAGAGCAGATCGGCCAGATATGTCGTGCCGATGATGTCGCGCAATGCGGTCTGTGCTGCCCACCCAATGGCGTCACGGTAAGAGGCGACTTCAAGCGCCGCTTTCTTGGCATCCCAGGCGACCCAGAAGAGCACCGCATCGACATCGACGGGCACGGTGTCTTTGGTCAGCGTCTGCTCCGCGACGAAGGTGCTGGTCTGGACGCGTTGGTCGATCCACGACGTGACGTTGTCGATGGCGGGGATCAGCAAGAAGATACCCGGTCCTGCAAGTCGCTCGAACCGGCCAAGCCGCAGCACGACCGCCTTCTCCCAGGCTTTGGCCACCTGGATCGAGGTTAAAGCGAGCAACGCCAGCACGACGCCGCCGAGGACCCACGCGGGGGACCCGGTTTGCGCAACCATGTAGAGGCTGCAGCCAAAGAACACGAAGGCGATCAGCCACGAGATCGCGTTGCCGAAATGCACTTGCGGCGTGCCGGCGATGACAGCGCCGCTTGGGCCGCTCGGGGGAGCTGGAGTCACGGTGACGGTGGGCATGGCTTTTTATTGACCTCCTTAGGGTTGTCGACATTTTGTCGTTCAGTGACCACCACGTCTGATCGCACTGATGAGTTCATCGGCCGTAAAGCCGAACGTACGCGCCTCGGCAAGAGCGCGTTTTGCGATGTCGTCGAGCCGGTCTTTGCGTTTCGGGGCGCCCGTCTTCGGCGCTGATTCTGCGATGAAGGTGCCCCTGCCGCGCGTGCTATGAAGCACCCCATCGCGTTCCAGCTCAGCATATGCGCGATTTACGGTGTTGGGGTTGATCGAAAGGTCCACGGCCACCTCACGGACGGTGGGCAGCTGATCGCCGGGTCGCAATTCACCGAGAGAGATGGCGTGCAAGATCTGCTCCCTAAGCTGGAGATAGACGGGAATGCCGCTGGACGGGTTGAGGTGGAACAATGCAGTCGTCTATATGTCCTATTGTCCTAGCTTATTGAGACAATGATAGTGTACGCCGTAGCACCCTGCATGTCAAGGCGCTTGTCGTCTGGCGGCGGTGTGGGATGCGATATGACATGGTCATGCTCATCACGCTGCTTGCCGCCCTTGCGGTCGCCTTGTCCGCGCCCTCGCCGCACCACCATCATCGCCCGCGACGCCCGATGCACGCGAGCGTTTCGCGCGCGTCCTCGGCGGCAGCACTCCGCAGATCGATCTCGCGCATGACACAGCTTGCGGTCCTGCAGCGCCGGGAAGCATTGCTCCACGATTTCTTGGTGCGGGCCAACACGGAAACGCCACTGCTTCGTGACGGCGCCGAGCACGAAGTGCTGTCCGGTCTTTTCATCAGCGCGACATTCGTGTCGCGCGATTTCATCGGCAGCCCGATCATCCGCGCAACGGTAATGAACCGGCGGCCGGCCGTCGTCTCAATCGTGCTTATCGCCGACCTCGCCGACGCTCAAGGCCGCACAGGCCGCGCGTCGTCCGCGCTTGTCCTGCAACCGCATCAAACACGCACGGTCGAGCTTGCATGTCCGTCCGAACTCTTACCGCTGTCGCTGCGCTGGAGCGCCATCGCGCTCTAATATGGCAGGCCCAACGCGTGGGCCGCCTAAATGACCATCGAATGCTGCACGAGTTCTTCCCGACGCCGCATGACGATGCGTCCCTCGAGCCGCTCGATGACCCTGTCGACCCGTTCCTACGTGTCATCCCTCTCGGCGGATGCGGTGAGATCGGTCGCAACACGACCGTGTACGAGACCAAGGACGACATCATCGTCGTCGATGCCGGCGTTCAATTCCCCGAAGAGGAGATGCTGGGCGTCGATCTGGTCATCAACGACGTATCGTATCTGCTCGAACGGCGTCATAAGGTTCGCGGTCTCGTCCTCACCCATGCCCACGAAGACCACATCGGCGGCGTGCCGTTCTTCTTAGCGCAGCTCAACGTGCCCGTCTACGGCACGGATGTGACGCTCGCGTTGCTGCGCGGAAAACTGCGCGAGCACAAACTGCTGGAAAAAGCCGATCTGCGCGTGGTCGACCCCGGCGACACCGTGCGCATCGGCAACGTCGACGTCGGCTTCATCACCGTCACCCATAGCGTGTCGGGCTCGTGCTCGTTAGCGTTGCGCACGCCGCTCGGCACGATCATCCACACCGGCGATTTCAAGTTCGATCAGACGCCGATCGACAACCGGCCCACCGACATGGCGCTGCTTGCGGAGTACGGACGCGAGGGCGTGTTGCTGCTCGCCTCGGACTCGACCAATGCCGAGCTGCCTGGCCATACGCTCTCGGAGCGCGTGGTGGGCGAGACCTTCAACGATATTTTCGCACAGTGCAGCGGACGCATCATCATCACCATGTTCGCCTCGAACGTGCCGAGATTGCAGCAGACCGTCGACGCGGCCACGCGGCATGGCCGTAAGGTGTGTTTTGTGGGCCGCAGCATGCAGAACGTCAGCGCCATCGCGCTCGAGCATGGCTACCTGGAGATCCCTTCAGGCGTCCAAATCCGTGACCACGAACTCGATAATTATCCGGATGACAAACTCGTCATATGCACGACCGGCAGCCAAGGCGAGCCCATGTCGGCGCTCGTGCGTATGGCAGCCAACGACTACAAACGCGTCAAGCTCAAACGTGGCGACACGGTCATCATCTCTGCAACCCCCATCCCCGGCAACGAACGCAGCATCGGGCGCACGATCAACAATCTCTTCAAGCTCGGCGTCAACGTGATCTACGGCCAGCAGCGTCTCGCACATGTCTCGGGCCACGGACGTCAGGAAGAGCTGCTGCTCATGCTCAACTTGACGCAACCGAAGTATTTCCTGCCGGTGCACGGCGAGTACCGCATGCTCGTGCAACACGCGCGACTCGCTGAACGTATCGGCATTCCGGACGACCACATTTTTGTCGCTGAAAACGGCGACGCGCTCGAGATCACGGCTGGCAGTGCCCGTTTCGCCGGTCGCATCTCAGGAGCACCCGTGTATGTCGATGGCCTCGGCGTCGGTGACGTCGGCAACGTCGTGTTGCGCGACCGTCGTCATCTGTCGGGCGATGGTATGATCGTCGTAACCGTCACCGTCGACAGCGAGGACGGTAAGGTGCTCGCGGGTCCAGACATCACGTCGCGCGGCTTCACGCACACAGGCGACGGCGAAGGCGTGCTCGACCAGGTCCGTCGCGAAGCGTCGGCCATCATGGAGGATGGCGCGCGCAACGGTTTGACCGAGTGGACGACGATCCGGGAGCACGTGCACAAAGGGTTGCAGAAGTTCATCTACGACCGCACCAAGCGGCGGCCGATGATCGTACCTGTGGTGATGGAAGTCTAGCGCTGCATGGCCCAAGCCGCGATCGAACTCGGCGTCCGCGATCTCGAGACGCCGTTCACATCCACCTGGTCCGACGGCTGGCGCCGTTTTCGGCGTAGCCCATCGGCGCTCATCGGACTTATCATCATCTTCCTGCTCGCGATCTGCGCGACGTTGGCTCCGCAGATCTCGGGCCACACCGACCCGCTCGCCCAGAACCTGGCGCAGCCGACGATGGCGCCCTCATTGCATCACTTCGCTGGCACCGACAAGCTCGGCCGCGACATCTTCACGCGCTTGCTCTTCGGTGCACGGTTGTCGGTGGAGATCGGCTTCGTCTCCGTCGGGATCGCGCTCGTAGCCGGCACGATTGTCGGACTCGTCTCCGGTTTTTGGGGCGGCAGGCTCGACACCGTGCTCATGGCAGTCATGGATGTCATGCTGGCGTTTCCCACCATCATCTTGGCAATCGCGATCTCGGCGATCTTGGAGCAACGCGTGAGCGACGTCGTCAAGCTTTTCTTAGCGATCGGCATCGTTGCGATCCCCATCTATGCGCGGATCGCGCGATCGTCGGTGCTCGCGGTTAAAGAACAGGAGTTTGTGGAAGCCGCGCGAGCGGTCGGCAACGGGTCCCTACGGCTTTTGGGCAGGCACGTGTTGCCAAACATCCTCGCGCCGCTCATCGTCCAAGCGACGCTTGGCATCGGTACGGCCGAACTCGATTCCGCCGGTCTCTCGTATCTCGGTCTTGGCATTCAACCGCCGACGCCGGAATGGGGATCGATGCTCAACGATGCCCGCGACTACTGGTTGAACGCTCCGTGGGCGCTGCTCTTTCCCGGACTTGCCATCTCACTCACGGTGCTCGGCTTCAATTTGCTCGGTGATGGTCTGCGCGACGCGATCGATCCCAAGTCGAAATAGCCGTTAGTAGGCCCGTCTCGGCCACGCATCGAACGTTTGTACGCTACAGCATGAGACAGACCAAGGCCGCACGGTCACGGCGGGTCGATCCTCTTCCGGGCCTCACGCTCAACCTTGAGATCGTGGGCGCCGGGCTATTGGCCGCCGCACTGATCTTAGGTCTGGCACTTGCGCTGCCTGTAGGCCGCTCTGGATCGTTCGGCGCCGTTGCGGCCGCTGCGCTGCGTGGCGGTTTTGGCGAGGCCGCATGGCTTGCAGTCGCATTCCTCGCGACGCTCGGCGTCATCGTTTTTCTCGAACTGCACGCGATGCGGCGGCTCACGCTGCTTTCGGTCTGCGCCGCGCTCGAGTTCTTGGTGCTAACCGGGTGGCTTGGGGCCGCGGGTCACGGCGGCGTAATCGGCAATGCGATCGGTCGTGCTGCGACGTGGATCTTCGGTCCGATCGGAGCCGCCGTCGCGTTCGGTTTTGGTGCGGTTGCGTTTGTCGTCGTGCCCACCGGAGTGTCGCTCAAGACGACGTTCCGCGCCCTCGGACGCTACATCAGCATTGTATGGAATGCGTGTGCTGTCGGGTTAGCCTCGCTTCGTCGCCGCGCCGAGAGCGATACGCGCGCGCAGGATGGCATTCGTCTAGCACCTGTGAGGCAAGAGCACCCCACGGTTACTCCGAGCGCCGAGCTGGAAGCCACAGTCACACGCACACCGGCGCCTGCGGCCGAACCCGCACCCTTTGTGTCGACGCCGGCAGCCACGACAGCAGACAATGCGCCACAGGCGCAAGTCGAAGTGCCGGAACCGGCGGCCGGCGATGCGCCCACCGCACCACTTGTTTCCGAGATTGTGGCGACGCCGGCGCTGCTCGAGGACGATCGCACAGCGCCATTGGTGCCGACCGCAAGCGGTGGTGCTCGTCGGACGCAACCAAAGCGTGTCGGGGCCGATGCGTCGCGAGCGATCGATTCTGGCGGCTACCGTCTGCCCGACTATGCGTTGTTCAATCCCCCGGAGAAACGCGTCCACGACGAAGCCAGCGCAGCGCTCGTGCTCGAGGAAACGCTCGCATCGTTCGGCATCAGCGCGAAGGTCACGCATATCGAGCGCGGTCCAAGCGTGACGCGGTATGAGATCACCCCGGGCAAAGGCGTGAAGGTCAGCGCGATCAAGTCACTTGCCGATAACGTCCAGCTCGCGCTTGCAGCACAAAGCATCCGCATCGAGGCCCCCATCCCCGGCAAAGCTGCCGTCGGCATCGAGGTGCCCAACAGCGCGGTGGCCACGGTCGGCGTCCGCGAAATCCTCGATTACTTGCCGCGTGGGGAAGGCAAGCTGTTCTTCGCCTTGGGCAAAGACATCACGGGCCGCCCGATCATCGGCGATCTGACCCGCATGCCGCATCTGCTCGTAGCCGGAGCGACGGGCGCGGGAAAAAGCGTCTGCCTCAACGTCATCTTGACATCGCTCTTGTCGACCTGCACGCCCGACCAGGTACAGTTGATGCTCATCGATCCCAAGCGTGTCGAGCTGACATCGTACAACGGCATTCCGCATCTCATCAAAGATTGCATCACCGATCCCAAACTGGCCGCCGGCGCACTCTACGAACTCACCAAAGAGATGGACCAACGCTACGAACTCTTCGCCCGCGCAGGCGTGCGCAAGATCGAGGAGTACAACGCCAGTCGTGAGGACGATCGACTGCCGTACATCGTGGTGGTCATCGATGAGCTCGCCGACCTGATGCTGGTAGCGCCCACCCGCGTCGAGACGAGTATCTGCCGCATCGCACAACTGGCGCGTGCAACCGGCATCCATCTCGTCGTCGCCACGCAACGGCCATCGGTCGATGTGATCACTGGATTGATCAAAGCGAACATCCCGTCGCGCATCGCCTTCGCGGTGTCATCGCAGGTGGATTCACGCACCATCATCGACATGGCAGGAGCCGAGCGGCTGCTCGGGCGCGGCGATATGCTCTATCTGCCGATCGACGCACCCAAGCCGGTGCGGGTGCAAGGAGCGCTTGTGACGGGCGACGAGCTCGAGCGCTTGTGCGAGTTTTGGCGCTATCAAGAAGATCCCGCCAACCGGATCGAGATGGAGCTGTCGGAGGTAGAGGAGGACGGGCGCGGTCCCTCTGACGAGCTGGCGTTCGAGGCCGCAAAGATCATCATCGAGCGCCAGATGGCCTCGGTCGCGCTTTTGCAGGCCGAACTCAAGGTCGGGCATCCGCGCGCGGTTCGGCTCATGAAGATCCTCGAGGAGTTTCGCGTCGTCGGCCCGACCGAAGGCACCAAACCACGCAAGATCCTGGTCGGTACCGGCGACATCGACAAGCTCGCCGAACTGCTCGCCGTGCGTAGCAGCGAACAAAGTCTGTTGTAAAACGCTGACGCTGTCGACAAGAGTCGCACTGCACAAGGCCGCTATCTCGGCACCGCCGAAGCGCGAGAATCTATGACGCAGACCCCCACGACGCTCGAGACGATCGCGGACAAGCTGCGTGCGAGCGAGCCGCTTTCCCGCGCGGATGGCGTGTTTTTGTACACGCAAGCGCCCTTCCACGAGGTCGGCAAGCTCGCGCATGCCATGCGCACGCGCAAGAACGGCAAGCGCGCGTACTATGTCGTCAAGCGCTATCTCAACACCACAAACATCTGCTACGCGGGTTGTTCGTTCTGCTCGTTCGCGGCGCATGAGAAAGAAGAGCGAGCGTATCGGATGACGCTCGACCAGATCTTGGAGAAGGCCTGCGCCGAGCCGAATGACTACGACGAACTGCATATCGTCGGCGGCCACGATCCCAAGCAGACCAGCCTTGACTTCTGGGTGCCGGCCATCGCCGAGATGCATGCACGCATCCCGCACGTGCAGCTCGCGCTCTTCACTGCGGCCGAGATCGACTACATGTGCAAGCGCGCGCGCTGCTCGTATAGCGAGGGCTTGCGTCAGCTCCGCGATGCGGGCTTGACCTCGCTCAACGGCGGGGGGGCCGAAATCCTGGTCAAGCGCGTGCGCGATATCGTCTGTCCGCGCAAGGCCAATGCCCAAGAGTGGCTCGAGGTGCACCGCGTCGCACATGGGTTGGGCATCCAGACCAATTGCACCATGCTCTACGGGCATGTGGAGACGATCGAAGAACGGGTCGAGCACCTTGCGCTCTTGCGCGAGCTGCAGGCGGAGACCGGCGGCTTCAAGTGTTTTGTGCCGCTGGCGTTTCATCCCGAAGGCAACGATCTCGAGCGTTATGGCTGGACAGGTGGCATCGACGACCTGCGCACGATCGCGGTGTCACGCCTCATGCTCGACAACATCGATCACATCAAAGCGTATTGGATCTCCTACGGCATAAAGATGGCGCAGCTCGGTCTGCACTTCGGCGCGGATGACATCGATGGCACCGTCCACAACGAGCAGCACATCTATCGCGACGCCGGCAGCACGACTGACCAGAGCACGCCCATCCTCGAGCTCAAACGAAGCATTGAGGAAGCGGGCTTTGAACCGACGCGGCGCAACCTGCTCTACCGCGTCCTCGAGCCCGCGTGAGGTGCGCGCATGACTAACGCGATGCCACGCTGCGGGCGCATCGCATACACGAACGATCTGCCGGTGTATGCGGCGATCGATGAGGACGCAGTCGTGTTCCCTGGCCAGATGACAGCGGGTGTTCCGGCCGACCTCAATGCCGCGCTCTTGCGGGGCGATCTCGACATCAGCCCTATCTCGTCTGCTTTCTATGCGACCCATGCAGACAAATTCGTGCTGGTGCCGGGCGTGTGCATCGGTGCGGCAGGGACGGTGCACAGCATCGTGTGTGTCAGCGATGTCAAGCTGGAAGACCTCGCTCATCGTGAGATCGCGACCACCCGTGAATCGGCGACGGGCCGGATGCTGTTCCGCCTGATCTGCCGCCGGCTGGGATTCGATCCGCTATTGGTCGAGAGAGACGATCCGTTCGCATACTATCAAGCGGATGGGTCGCCTTGCTTGCTCATCGGCGACAAAGCGATCGATGCGACCCAACAGGCGCCACTCGCAAGCGTCCACGATCTCGGACAGCGCTGGTTCGAGCTGACGGGCAACGGGATGGTGTACGCCGTGTGGGCCGCGCGCCGCGATTATGCGATCGCCGCGCCGGACAACGTGCGTGCGGTCTCGGCGAGTCTGCGCATGGCGTTGCGCTGGGGACTGGAAA
>JAFANK010000120.1 GCA_019232725.1 Vulcanimicrobiota bacterium
TCAAGGTGGGCGCCAACATGGTCTTCGCACAGCAAACGCAGACTGACGAAGCCTCAACGCCGGCCAACCAGCAGCGCCCCGATCCGTCGATCTTCCCGCTGGCGATTCCCATCATCACGGGACCGGGCGCTCTCACGGCTTCAGTGACCCTGTTTGCAAAAGCGCACGAGCAGCCGGATCATCTCGTCGCCATAGCCATGCTTGTGGGGCTGGCGTGCGTCGTGTTCGCAATCACCTACGTCACGATGCGCGGCTCGCAGAGCCTCACCGCGTTGCTCGGCGAGACCGGCGTGGATGCGATCGGCCGCATCATGGGCATCATCGTGGCGGCAATCGCGGTGCAGCTCATCCTGGAGGGCGCTCAGCAACTCATGCCGTCGATCGTGAGAGTTATCGCTCCCGGCTAGAGTCTGGCGGGACGGGGCCAGTGAGGATTCTCACAGACTGCGCATCTGCGACTAAAGGCCGAGCGGTCTGCCAATTATAGTAGCGTGAGAGCGCGCAACAGGATGGAGGTTTCGCGCTCTTTCCCTTATCGGGCCGGCAGTGGCGGATTCTCTGCAGCGAAGGCCGCATATTTGTCAACATCACGCAGCATCGCGCCGATCGTCGCGTCCAACGGCTGCGCTGTCCAGATCCCGGAGAATACCGCCGCATCGCCGATGCTGCTGCGCAGGACGAATGCCGGCCGCTGATCGACGCCCAACGAGGCGAATTCGCGCTCGCTCTGCTCGATGCGCTCGTTGACCTCACGTGATTCCATGAGCTTGAGCACCGCTTCGGGCTCGGCACCTGTGACCGTCGCCACCAGCTCCGCGGCGCCGTTTTTGTATTGCACGGGCACGCCTTCGACGAGCGCTGCGCGGGCGAGCGCGAGCCGAACGCGGTCGTCGTCAAAGCCCAAATCGCGCGCAGCCTCGGCCGCCAGATTGATGTCGCGGCTGTCGTACGATCCTTGGAACCACGCGGGGTTGAGATGCAGGCCCGAGATGCCGCCCGAGCGCTTGTAAAACCACTCGACCTGGGCGCGGCTCTGCGGAAGATCTTTGATGAGCGCAACGCGCCATTCGTACGACAGCCTTGCGCCATACTTCGCGCGCACCTCTGCGAGGTGCGGCTCGCAGTACAAGCACCACGATGACAAGACATCGACGTAATACCGCAATTTGACCATCAGATCTCCAACTCTCCTCGCAGCACGAAGACCGCTGACCCGCCGACCTCGACGCGCCTCGCTTTCGGTCCGTCGCGGTGCACGAGCACGTGCAGCGTGCTGGGCCGTCCCATCTTCACCCCTTGGCTGACCTCGATTTCGACCAGGTCGCCGCCGCTCGCCAGACCGTAACGCACGAGATATGCGCCAAGCGGACCTGCAGCCGAGCCGGTCGCGGGGTCCTCGACGACACCGACATTCTCGAAGCACAACAGCCTGCAGTAAAAGTGGTTAGGCGTGCTCGTCGGCGCGAAAGCGTACACGCCGTCGCACTCTTCGTCGCCGAGCAAACGCTCGAGCAACGGACCATGCAGCACAACGCGGTCGACGTCCGCCGGCGTGTTCAGGCCAATCGTGAGGTGCAAGACCGGGCAACCGATCTGCTCGAGCGGCGCACCGGCCAACAGGTCTGCAGGCTTGACATTGAGTGCATCCGCCAAGCGTTCGCGGTTTTCGTACTTGGGACCGAAGACGACCTCCGGTATGGTGAAGAAAAGCGCGCGTGGCGACGCCGTTTCGCCCGAAAGACGGATCGGGATGACACCGGCCTTGGCCTCCAGGTTGAATTCCCGCGTGCCGGCAGCGACACGGCCTGCACGCGCCAGCACAAATGCGGTGCCAAGGGTCGGATGCCCGGCGAACGGCAACTCGCGTCCGGGTGTGTAGATATGGTAGCGCGCCACACATGCGGGATTGGTCGGCGCCACCACAAACGTGGTTTCGGACAAGTTCATCTCGCGTGCGATGAGCTGCATCTGCTCGCCCGTCAGCCCTGCGGCGTCGGTGAACACGGCGAGCGGGTTGCCGGCGAACCG
>JAFANK010000204.1 GCA_019232725.1 Vulcanimicrobiota bacterium
ACCAATGCATACCAAATGAAGACGCACATCGAAGTGACATCCCAGGAAGTCGCTTCCACGCGGTCACCGACTGCCTGGCACACGCCCCCGCCATGCCTTGTCGTGACCTCAACGGGTGTGTGCACTTTTGGCGTCTATGGGCCCAAGCAATACCAGACCGCATACGATGCGTGCTCGACGTCTTGCACGGGCTACAATACGTCTGTCGCGGTCATGGCTGAGGGCAACGTGAGCCAAGTGGTCAAGGACCTGCGTTACGCAGAGACCTATTGGGGATTGCCCCAAGTGCCGTACACGGTGAAGCCCGTGGGTCTATCGAGCATCGATACGTCCGGCTTGGATGAATGGGATCTCGACACCCAATCCTCGACGGGCATCGCCCAAACAGTCAAGCACCTTTATGTCTACGACACGACTTCTTTGAGCGACTCGGACATCGCACTCGAATTCAATCACTGGGTGACGGACAATCTCGCGCAGGCCGGCAACGCATCGTTTGGCGAGCCTGAGAGCCTCGCTTATGCCGATGGTTCGATGGTCGTCGACGATGAAGTGCTCAATCAAGCCGTGTCGCAAGGTCAAACCATGTTTGCTTCCACAAGCGACAGCGGCGAAGGCTGCTCGACTTTGGTCGCGACCGGCGTGCCGCTGACAGGGGCACCGGAAACATGTTATCCGGCGTCTTCACCCTACGTCGTGGCGGTTGGCGGAACGACCCTGGACACGAACTCACCGAGCTACACATACTATGGCGAGCATGTCTGGGTCGCGACCGGTGGCGGCTACAGCAAGTGGGAATCGGCACCGTACTGGCAACAAAATGGGATCGTTCCAGGTGGACCGGTTTTGGCAACTGGCCAGGCGGCCAGAGCGATCGCCGACGTCGCCATGTGCGGCGACAACAACGGCTGTCCGATGTATGTGTTCGTCAACGCGCCAAGCTCGGCTGAGGTGGGCGGAACGAGCCTGTCATCGCCGCTGTCCATGGGCGTTTGGGCGCGGCTGCAATCGTCCAACGCGAACAAGTTGGGCTTTGCAGCACCCGTGTACTATGGCGTCTACGGTTACTACGAACCTTGTCCATTGGGGTCCAAGGCCTGCGCGCCCACGTTGAGTGTGCCGCCACCGGCACCGCCCGACGGAACCGACCTCATCGGCGGCTTCCACGATATCCTCTATGGGTCCAACGGTGTGCTCGCGTTCCCTGGTTGGGATCCGCCCACAGGACTCGGTACGGTCGACATCTGCAAAATGCAGCAAGCCATCAAGCACTCAATTTTCTCCGGACACTAACAACAGGAGGTCTGGAGGAAACCGGGGGGCGGCACGCATGCGCCGCCCCCTGACGTTTGCGCTCCGCCGGACGCCGTGTGCGCTCAAGTTCCCGGCCGATGAGCATTTCGCCCCAGCTTAGCGACAAGGCCGAACTTTCGACCCACCAGAAACGCTGAGCGTGTTGATCCAGCGGCTCAAGCTGCGCCCGCCACAGGTATCACCCTCGTGGATGTCACGTTCGCGCCTCAAGACGAGCCTTGGGTCTGCTAGCCGCGTTGTGTCCGTGGTCGCTGGCCCCGGTTACGGCAAGACCGTGCTTGCGGCTCAGCATTTCTCAAACTGGAAGGGCCCCAAACTGTGGTACAGTCTTGATGCTGCCGATGCGGATCTCGCGGTGCTCGCAGCACATCTACACGCTGGATTGCGCGCGCTGGACATTGGGCCGCCGGACTTCGAGGCGTCGCATGTGGGATCGGGTTCGCCAGTTGACACCGCGATGCAGTTTGCGGAAAGCATTGCCGAAGCCGCAGCGCCAGTCTTGCTCGTCTTCGATGACGTGCACGTTCTCGAAAAGAGCAGAGGGCTCGTAGCACTTGATGAGCTGATCAAACGCGGGTGCCAGAGCGCTGCTTGCTTTATCCTCTGCGGGCGCTCGATGCCCGTTGCGCTCGGCATACAAGCCGCGGGTGGCCACCTCACCACTGTCACGGCGAGCGATCTCACGTTCGACAACGATGAAGTCCTCGCGTATCTGCGCGTCGTGGTCGACAAAGATCCGAGTGGAGAGCTCGTCCAACTGGCCAATCGCGCCGAAGGATGGCCCGCGGGTTTGAGTCTTATTGCCTCGGGCGCTCGCAAGGTCGTGGGAAGCAGAGGAAACGTCGAAGCGCGGTCATCATCACAAACGTCGCTCCCAGTCGCGACCAACGACGAGATGCGGCAGTACCTTTTTGACTATCTGGCAAGCGAGGTACTCTCCGACCTCACACCGGACGAACGACGTTTCTTACTTGATTCGTCAATTCTCGACGTTCTCGAGGCCGAGCTTTGTGATGCCATCACGGAGGGTTCCGGATCGCGCCAACTTCTCGCGTCGTTTGTCGAGCGCGGCCTCTTCGTGGCGCGCCGCTCTGAAGATGCCTTTACCTATCATCAACTCTTTCACGAGTTTCTCCGCGACAATCTCGTTTGTTCAAGACGCACGCAAGAAGTCGCCGCGTTGCACGAGCGCGCTGCGGGTGCCTACCTCCAGCGCGGCGATTCACGCCAAGCAATTCATCATTATCTTCAAGCCGGCGACACTGAAGCAGCCGTGCACACGCTTGAATCGGCTGCGCCGGACATGTTGCGCATGGGGCTCATCTCGGCGGTCGATGCGGTGCTTCGAAGGTTGGACCGCGAGCGCGTCTTGGCGAGCCCGACCCTGCTGCTTGCACTCGGACGGGTGCAACGCGAACGAGGTGAGTGGGATAACGCTCTGCAGACGCTGGACCAGGCGATCGCCGCAGCACGGGAACGGCGCCAATATGACACGCTAGCTGAAGCAGTGCGGACGTGCGCGCCGATTCTCGGCTCTCGCGGTGAATTCCAGCGCTTGCGGACGATGCTCGGCGAAGCACTTGCGCCCGATTCGCAATTACCTGAACCAAGCGCGACCAGTTTGCGGATGACGCTGGCTGCCGTACTTTTAGAGGCCGACGAACTCGAACAGTCACTCGCTTTGTATCGCGAGCTAACGCCTCTGCTGGTGAGGCGGGGGGACCTAGCTGCTCACGGCCTCGTCCTCCACAATACCGGCGTGGCACACTTACGCCGCGGTGACATCTACACCGGACTTTCCATGTACGAGCGGGCCCTCAAGCTCAAAGAACAGACGGGCCAGCGCATTTCCATGCTCACAACCCTCGGCGATTTGATCTACGTCAGGACCCTCCTCGGTGACGTCGACGAAGCAGAACGCCTCGTCGATACCATGCTTGCCCAAGCGAATGAGATTGGCGCTACGCACATCATTACTCGGGCCTTGGAACAACAAGGGGCGCTCAAGCTTTTGCGACGCGAGGTGGACGCCGCGCATGATATCTTCCGGCGTGCCCAGGCAACTGCAGATCCTGCCGATATGATCCTTGTCCCTGAAATCGAGCACGGCCTTGCAAAGTGTGCGCTGCTCAAGCACAATTTTCCCGAAGCAGACGCGCTCTGCGCCCGTGCCAACGCACATCTGGGGACCCTCGGGCGCCATCAGCAGCGCGCGCCGATCCTGACGACGCGCGCGGAGGTTTTGGCGGCGACGGGTGATGTTGCAGCTGCCTGCACAGTCGCAGGCGAGGCGGTGACCGCTTCGGGCCAAGGTGCAAATGCACTGGTACAAGCGACAACGTGTTTGGAGGCTGCGGCGCTGCTGGCCGCCTGCGCGGGCCGCTTGCAGGGTCCGGAGGCGGAGCGAGCGGATCGCCAGGCTGCAGAGGCGGCGACGACAGCGGTCGCGCTCATCCACCAGCGAGATTACCGGTTCCTCCTGCATGCCAAGGCCAGCGTCTTCGAGCGCTTGCGCCCGCACATGCGTCGCTGGGCCATCGGTGCTGCGCTCTTGCCCGAATTGAAAACTGAACCCTCGCGGGCTCTGCGCATCGAGGCACTAGGGCCGTTGCGCGTTTTTGTTGACGGGCAAGAAGTGCCACCGGAGGCTTGGAAACGGCGCCGAGCGCTCGAGGTTTTTGCCTACCTATTAAGCCAGCAAGGCCGCGCTGTGCCGCGAGCGCGTCTCATCGACCTGTGGTGGCCAGAGAGCGACGCAGATGCGGCGCACGACAGCTTGCGCGTGGTCATATCTGCGATTCGCAAGGTGGTCGGTGACGTCATTAAATACGAGTCTAACGCGTATCGTTTTGTCGCAGCTGGACAAACGCAGATAGATGTTGCGCACTTTGATGAGCTGATCGATGCGGCTCGCCAAGCTGAGGCACGCGGCGATCTCGTACTGGCACGCAAAAACTATCAGGCCGCTTCCCAATCGTACCGGGGCGATTTCCTCGAAGGCATGCAGGAAGGCGGCTGGCAGTGGCATGAGCGTGAGCGATTGCGCGCGGCTTGCCTCGAAGCACTTCGCTGGATCGCACGCGACTGTGCGGCCGCCGCCGACCTGACGGGGCAACGTCTAGCCGTGGAGCGCATCCTCGAGGTCGCACCGTTCGATCTCGAAGCCGTACGCATTCGGCTGGATGCTCTCGTTCGCGAGATGCGGGTCAGCGAGGCCAGAGAGGACTATGCGTCCTGGCGTGCACGATACAAGGCGGCCGTCGGCGCTGAAGCACCCGAATTTTGGCAGGGCCCAGCACGACCGGAGCCCGCCCCAGAACCTGTCCCGCTCCTGGGATAAATTCGCCGGTCCCATTTGATCTGTTCTCCGTTTGTCACAGGCCACGGGATAGAATAATACTCGTGCGGGTTCAACCGAGCCCGGACGAGGAGGATCTCCATGAAGTGGTTCCGGTCTTTCGCCGCGTTGGCGTTGGCGGTGTTCGCGCTATCCGGCAAGTCGCCGGCCCTCGCCCTATCTGCCGACGGTATTGCGGCTTCAGTTCCCCAGTTTGAGTCTGTCGCGACCTACGTGGGTCCAGCTCCTGCGACGCAAAAGGTCCACCTCGTCGTCTTCTTGGCCTACCCGAATCAGGCCGCAGTCGACAGTTTTGCACAAACGGTGAACAACCCCGATTCCACTTCGTATGGCGCCTTCATGACACCCGATCAGTTTGCTGCCACCTTTGCGCCCTCCCCGAGCACGTACTCAACGGTTGAATACCTTATCGCTGGCGCGGGCATCCAAGTCGTTCAGACGTACGCTAACCGAAAAGTGATCGATGCGGTCGCGACCGTAGCGCAAGCTGATGCCGTCTTCCACACGATCATCAGCCAATACAGATACCGCAACGTCACGTACTACGCCAATTCGGTGCCCGCGCTCGTTCCTTCTGCGCTCAAGGGCATCGTCATGGCGGTGAGCGGTTTTAACAACTTCGCACAGCACTTCGCGCAGCCGCCTCAGGTCAATAACCCTTTGACGACACCCCTCGGTTACGGCCCTCGCGATATCGAAACGGCATATAACGAGCCTATCCATGCCGGCGGCTGGACGGGCAGCGGCGTGACCATCGCTATTGAAACCGCCTACGACTATCTTGATAACGATGCCTCGGGATATTGGAGCGCATTCGGCGTGAAGCGTACGGGGTATCTCGTACGAAAATTCGTCGACGACCCCGTACCGCAGGGACTGCCTCTGCCAGGGCAGAGCGACGAAACGACGCTCGATATGGAGCAAACCACGTCGAATGCGCCCGGTGCGAACGTGATCGTGTACGAGGGTGTCGACCCGCTCAACTCAACTTTCGATGACATGTACGAGCAGACGGTCATCGATCCGCGTGTCGATGTGGTGACGACGTCATGGGGCTCATGCGAGGCCGGTTCCGACCCCAACGAGGTCGCAGCCGACAACGACCTCTTCGAGCAGGGCGCCGCAGAAGGTCAGACGAGATTTGCAGCCGCTGGCGACAACGGCTCGCGGGATTGCGGAACGAACAATCCGCCCGACGGCCTGCCCGGCCAGCCCAATCCGATTACCGTCGACTTCCCGTCCAGTTCACCATGGGTCGGAGCAGCTGGTGGCACGACGCTCGTGCTCAACGCAAATAGATCCATCCGATCGGAATCTGCCTGGTCGGGAGGCGGAGGTGGGTTCTCCCAATTCTTCGGGCTGCCCAGATACCAGAGCATCGTCCAGACGCTTGCGAGCACGACGTGGCGCAACACACCTGATGTTGCACTTGATGCTGACCCCAACACGCCGTACGCGCTCTTTTATCTTGGCTCGTGGGGACTTGCCGTTGGCGGCACGAGTTGTGTGGCTCCCGGTTTAGCAGCCATGTACGCGCAAATCGACCAGTATTGGGGCCACCGTTTGGGACTCTCGCAGACCGGCCTGTACAACGGTTTTCGCACGCGCACGTACCCGGGCGTTGCCTGGCACGACATCGTGTCCGGGAGCAATGGCGATTACAACGCTCACCCAGGTTACGACAACGCGACGGGCGTGGGCTCGCTGAACGGCTATAGATATATGCTGCAAATACCGCGAACGCGGAGCGCATTACCGTTGTTCGTTCGTCGCGCGCCATGGCATCGATGAGTCACATGCGCAGACCGCGGGACCCGTTTATGCGGAGTGAAGGGCGAACGCTCGGCGGCACTGTCGAGTGGCCATCCGATCCTGAAGTGGAACACACGTCGGCGGTCGATGATGCAGAAACCGAATCCGGCGTTGCCCCTGAGCCCGATCGCGAGCCAATGTCGGAGTGACGCCCCACTAGCGACCATCTCGGTATGAGCCGTTCTCTACGTCGTGATGATGGAACGCAGTAGACGAGTCCTGCGACATATACTTCTGAGCATACAGAGTTCATCCCGGTCAAAAGGCTATTCCGTTTTCATGCGCACGCATTAGCTGCGGTGCGAGTGATCGAAAGCACGCGTCAAATTATTTCGAATTTTACGTTGCGTTTACGATGTCTATCTATCCTCGGGCTGTTTGGCGTTGGCTCCAGGAGGGCTCGACATGTCGAAGCACTGGTTGCACGGTTTCGTCTGTGTGTTCGCTTTGGTGGTTATGGCGTATGTAGGCTGTTCTTCGAATTCAACGGTCCCATTCCACACGCCACCGCCGGTCTCGCAAACACCGCAGCCGGGCCTCCCATCCCCAACGCCACTATCGATCTCGACAACCGTCCCGCTCGCAATGGGAACCGCTCTACCTGTACCCGGGATTGGCGGGTTCTCGGGCACGTTCCAGATCGCGGCCAACAACGCGCCGGCTGGCACAAGCGTCAAGTTGACGAGCTATCGCAGCGCGCCTGCGGCCGCACCGCCACCCATGGCCATTAAGCATTCTCCAGCAGGCCTTATTCGCTCGGGCCGCATGGTCGGTGCCGTTGGCAATGCGATTTTCTGGGTGAGTCAACAATATTCTCAACCATTTTCGTTCCAAGGCTTTGCCACAACCGCGTGGCAGGTACCCGCGACCTATGCGAGCGGATCCCTGGCACTGGAAACGTTTGATGGCATGACAGGAACGCTCTTGGATACAGAATTCGACACGAGCATTGCCGGTGACATCGTGACCTTCCCTGGAAGCGCCGCGGCATTTCCGGTCGCTCATGGAGACACGTATTGGTGGGAGCTCATCACGGGTAAACCAACGCCCCCACCGAGTCCGTCCCCGACTCCAACATCGACAGTATCGCCATCGCCAACTCCAAGCGTTTTGTCGCTCCAAATCACATCCGGGACTCCGCCAACTGGCGTGGCAGGACAATCCTACGGTACCGTGCATACAACATTTTTCTGCACGTGCTTCTGCAAGAGACCAGCATGCCGGCACACGCTGCGGTGGACAGCCTTTGATCTGTCGGCATCGGGAGGCACAGCACCGTACTCGTGGAGCTGGTCTGCAGCGCTCGGCTCGTCGTTGCCTCCGGGTTTGAACATCCAAGCGGTACCTGTGGGCCACGGTATCTCTGGTACCCCCACGGCGATTGGAACCTACCGGGTTATCGTCACAGTCACTGACTCCGGATCGCCGCAATTACACAGGTCGGCGAGCTATACCATAAACATAACGCCTCCGCCACCGGTCATGATCACCTGCTCACCATCGTCGCCCCAGCTCGGAATCCCGTATAGCTTCTCGCTGTGCGCAACTGGCGGCGATGGCTCGTATACTTGGAGTTGGACTGCCGCTACGGGTTCGACACTTCCGCCGGGCTTGAGCCTGGTAGGCGCGGCTATCACAGGAACGCCGACTAGACTCGGAACCTACAAGGTTGTCGTGACCGCACAGGACACGGAAACGCCGCCCAAGCGCGCGACCGTCACGTGGGCAATTACCGTCGTGCTGCCGCCGAGCCCGCTCCCGGTAACCGCATACACCGTACCGACAGTCAACAGTGGGTTAAACGGCATCACTTCAGGCCTGGGCTACATATGGTTTACTGAGAGCAACTCAGGCAGGATTGCTCGCTCGACGACAAACGGTTCCATCACGGAATATCCTGGAGCCGTGCACCCGTACGGGTCCACGATCGGACCGGATCACAATCTATGGTTTGTGAACAATGGCGCTGGTCCTAACGGGTGCGACTTGCTAGGCAGATTCAATGTCGCAAGCGGAACCGTTACGAACTTCAGTATGCCTCCAGCCGGCCAGGGTCACTGCCTCTCCGTCCCCGCGGCTGGACCCGATGGGAACATTTGGGTGCCAATCAACTCTGATTCATCGACCATAGCAACAATCGCCGTGGTAAGAACAGATGGCACGGTGATCGCCACGTATCCGATTCACTCGAATTCCTATCCCTTCGGAAATGACACGTTCGGCGCGGATGGCAACTTCTGGGTCGGCGAACCTTCGATCAACAAAATCGCCAAAGTGACTCGCACCGGGGCCGTCACGGAGTATTCGTTGTCCAGCGGCACGGTCGGCGTTGCCAAAGGCCCGGATGGCAATATCTGGTGCACGCTTAGTGACAACAATATCGCTAGGATCACACCTGGTGGTGGGGTCACGGAGTTCCCCGTCACGACCCCGTCGAGCGGGCTCATATGGATCGCCACGGGTCCAGACGGCAATCTCTGGTTTGTCGAGAACAGCGCAAACCAGATCGGTAGGATAACGCCAAGCGGTAAGATCACCGAATTTCGTCTGCTCACGCCGGACAGCGCCGCAGCTGTGATCACCGCCGGGCCTGATGGCGACATGTGGTTCACTCAAAGCAACACCAATGACATCGCCAAATTCAAGCCGTGATCCCGAGTACGAGCTGCGACACGAGGGGGTGCTAGCGCTTAACTAGTGCCAAGCACCTCCGTCCGCGGTCGAAGCGAGGTCTTCTCTGAGTCGGGTGATGGAACGCTGTAAACAAGTCCTGCATCGACGCACAGCCTTCTGAGCATACGGATCTCATCCGGGTCCAAAGCCGTTCCGTTTTCGTGCGCGCCACAGAACAGAACAGCCAACGCCCGCTTGCCCAACGTAATTGGGATCGTAAGCGATGGTCGGGATACCCCTGCTGGCACTGCTTGTGTATTCCAGTCAAGTGAGTCGAGGTCTACCGGGCGTGAGCAGTTTGCACGTCTGGCAACCGTCTCATCTGGTAGAATATGCCACAGTGTGCCCGATTGCCAACCATGAGCCGCAACCCGCACGAGCCCTCCGTCCGGCTGCTGTTCGAAAAGGGCCACCGACGCAAGCGAGTAGGCATTGGCGATCCCCGCCGTAAGAATCTCATAGAGATCTGTCTTTGACGCTGCGCGGTGAATCGCATCGCCTATGGCGTTGGCTTGCTGCTGACTGCGATACCATTGCCGATAGAACAACGAATCCACAAACATCGCGATGCGTTGCCGTGAAGCGTTAAGCCAGAACCCTACCAAGAGTGCTGCTCCAGCATATACAGCCGTCTGGGGTCGCGAACCATATAGCTTCGTGCTAAAAAGCCAGTCGAGACAAATGACTACTGCACCAATGACGGTTGCGATAACCCCGAGAACGAGCGCTCGGCTTATGATGAAGCGTACATCGATGACGCGGTGCCGGAGCACGGCATAGGCGACGGCGAGTGGAAGGACGACGCCGATCGATTCCCCTAGGGCGTAAAAACTGTCACTGAGGTTGAATAACTGTTGAAAATTCAAAGCCGCCGTGGCGAACGGGACTAAGACGAAAGCCACTGCGAAGAAAACCCATTTCATTCGCTCTTTATCGAGCTCGGTTGCTGTTCGATATGTCCCAGCCAAGCTGAGAATGCCTAAGACGGCAATACAGGGCAGGACTATGTCCCAGATAGTTCCCCAGATGTCAACGAGTGCCGCCGGCGCGACGTAGAACATTCGTGTCAACATCTGGAGCGAGTCACCCGCCACCGACACGATAAACACCAGCGGCAGCCAGCGTTCGACCGTTCCCCGCCAAGAGGTGGCTGAGTCCGTCGGAAATCGAAGACAAAATATCAGGTAGCCTAACAAGCCCGCGGGGACGAGCACGCAACCCCATATCCAAATGTAGGCGGTCATCCAACCAGGCGGAATGTACTGCGGGCCTCCGGGGGGCAACCAAATGAACGCCATTGTGAAGAGATAAAAGCCCCAGGTCATCTTGCTGGGCCTGACAAGTGCCAGCAACGCTCCAACGATAACCGAGATCGTCGCCGCAACGAGCAGGGCGGCCCATGAGAGCGCATCGGCGGTGGACAAGTGACTGGTAGTAGCCACAAGCGTGAGTGCGCGGTTTTTTTCGCCGCGTTTGACGTCGATCGTCAATCGCTCGCCGGGATATGCTACGCCTGGTCCCCACAAGATTTCGCGTCCGCGCAAGGGTATCGCTCGATCAATGACGTCGCCGACCTTGATTTCCGCTTTGTCAGCGGACGATCCGGGCGTCACTCCATCGACGTGCAACCCGGCGTCGATAGAGAAACCCCAATCAGCTCCAGACGTCGGAGCAAACACCCATCGAAATTCAGGCGCAAGTTGAATCGCGGCCACGATTGCGAAGATGCCTACGGCCGCCGTGTTAGCGAACCGGCGAAGCTTTAGCCTGTCAGTACGAGGCGACGCCCGCTTCTGTTTGTCGATCTCGTGATCATGACTGTGCATACCCGAGGGAACTTCCGATGTTGCAACCCCGGCTTGTGGTGACACGCTTGGAGCAACTTGTTCTCGAGAACGCTGAGCGTTCGTGCTCGCTGCGAGGCGCTTTTCTGCCGTTTCCAGATTTTGACGTTGCCAGACACCGCGCACACCGGCGGGCGATACGATCATGCCCATGTGTTTCAGCTCATCCGCGACCCGAGCCTGACCCCACGTTGGTTCTTCAAACGCCAGGCGAAGGATTGCGGCTTCTATGTCCGGATCGACGCGGTTGCTCGGTATCGGCTTGCGGCGAGAAGCTACCTCTAACGACGCCTCACCACCAGTCTCGTAAAGCCTCCGAAAACGATAGAAGCTACCGCGAGAGAAGCCCATCCGCTTGCACGCTGCAGTCACGTTACGCAACTGCTCGGCTAGTGCCAGAAGACTAACTTTTGCGCCGACCTTCTTAGGCTCGGTCGTCATGCACTCGTATTCGGCGTCTCGCTACCACCGGCGCCGCCCTCCAGCCTGTTACATCAACTCTCAACTAGCACAAGAGAAGCACTGTTTTACGCTGCGCTTACGCAGCTGCGCTAGTGATTGACTGTTCGCCCGTAGAGTCCGATGGTTCGACGTCGAGCCGCGGCAGCCCGTCAGGCTTAGCGCAAGCGGATGCTCGCGGGACACAAGGCGACCACAAGAATGCTAACAGGCTTGCGTACGGGAGGCTTAAGATGACAACGAGATTGATTTTCGGTATCGCCGTTAGTCTGGCGTTCGTAGGCCTTGCTGCCTGCGGATCAAGCTCAGCCGTACCGTTTCAGCCGCCGGCATTACCCACGAAGCCGGTCGCTGCTGTCACCCCATCCCCGCCCTTGGGCCGGATGTACGTCTCCGACGGCGCAAACCCGGGCACAATCAAAGCGTACGCGTGGCCGAGTTTGCCGCTTGGGAACCCGTTAGCAACCCTTATCGGCAGTAACGGACCTCAAGGTATGGCGTTTGACAAAGCTGGAGATCTTTTCGTCGCCAACAGCGCAGGTCAGGCTGTGCAAGTCTTCTCACAGCCCATTACTGATGGAGCCAAGCCGCGGTTTACGCTCAAGCCATTCTTCTTATTTTGTCTTGGCAGCTGTTCCAATCCATTATTACCAGACGTGGCCGTTGATTCTGCCGGCGGCCTTGCGCTGGACGAAGGAGGGACTCTCTACTACCAGCACTGCATAGAGGTGTGTTTTGCGACGTTGACCCTTAAAAGGTCGCTTTACGTTTACCCCGCGCCCGTCAGCGCTTCAAGTCCATATCACGAGATATCGTTCTCTTGTCAAGTGCACTTTAAGGGTTATAAACGTATCGGTTCAAATTGCCCCGATTCGGGCTTTGGATTTTTTGCCGACATCGCCTTTGACCGCAGTGGCAATCTCTGGGCAGCGCTGAGCGATGGCCACCTAGAGGAATATGCCTCACCGGCCACCACCAGTGCTCCGGTATTGTCTGTACCGATCTCAGCGAGCGGCATCAAGTTTGATACGATAGGAAACCTTTACGTCGGCACGTCAAACGGCGTCGATGTGTATAGACCGCCGTTCAGCGCGTCGATGACCAAGGCTTTTTCGATCAACGTCGCCGCGCCTGGCTACCTCGCTTTCGATGCGACAGGAAAGCTGCTCGTTTCGAGCGCCGGGAAAAATGTGCTCGTCTTTGTCCCTCCGTTCAGCAGCACGAGTGTGTCAGTCGCGACCCTTCCCCTAGTGGCATCAGGAATCGCAATAGGTCATTAGAAGAGAAAACTCGAGGAGGTAGTTCATAATCATCTTCGCGCGCGCTCGGAAGCGCGATATCAAGGAAAGGAGGAACGAACAATGATCCGCGTTGTGATTGGCTTGCTCGTTCTTGCATGGGCTTCGATAGCATTCGAAAGCCTTGCGACCGGTGCGTCGGCCCAAAGCCTGCAGCCGCGCCACAGTGTGATTGGGTACCGTGTCGAGCCTCTGCTTACACAAACTGGAGGAGGTGTCGCCGAGGGCATCAGCAACCGCGGCTGGGTGGTTGGATCTGCGTGCTTGGCAGGCTGTCGTTTCGAACACGCTTTCCTTTGGCGTGATGGTGTGCTAACAGACCTCGGCACGCTCGGTGGTCCGAACAGTTCCGAGCAGTGGCCAGTCGGAGATGATCGCGGACTTGTTGTAGGCGCGGCGGAAACGGCGCGTCGGGATCCGCTGAGCGAGAACGTTTGCGGGTTCGGCACAGGTCTGATTTGTTTGGGTTTCCTTTGGCACGATGGACTAAAGATCGCTCTACCTCCCGTTGGGGGGAACAACTCTGAAGCACTCGGCGTCAACAATCGAGGTCAAGTAGCGGGGTATGGTGAGACAGCGGCGCGTGATCCTGGCTGCATCCCACCGCAAAAGCTCGACTTTGAAGCTTTAATTTGGGGACCAAAGAGTGGGGAGGTTACGGCACTCCCGCCGCTTACCGGCGACACGATAAGTGGAGCCGTTGGCATAGACGATCGCGAGCAAGTTGTCGGTGTTTCTGGAACGTGCTCGAATCCTACACGCCACGCCGTTCTTTGGCACGATGGAACGGTGACCAACTTGGGCAACCTCGGAGGTGTACTGAATACATTTCCATGGGCTATTAATGCCAATGGTGATATCGTCGGGCAGTCGGATCTCTTAGGCGACTCCACCACCCATGCGTTTCTTTGGACCAAGCAGCGTGGGATGCTCGACTTGGGCTTGCTCTCTGGAGACGGGGCCAGCTTGGCCTTCGGGCTCAACGACCGAGGTGACGTCGTTGGTGGATCCTGCAGCGACGCGAGTTACCAGAGCTGCCGCGCTTTTCTCTGGCAAGATGGGGTGCTTGTGGATCTCAACAAGTTGGTTTGTTCACCCACTTCGCTTCACTTGTTCTTCGGCAATGATATCAACGATAGGGGCGAGATCGTCGGCTATGCTTTTGATGAGAGCAAAAATGAGTTTGTGGGCTTTATCGCCTTTCCACAAATTATCACGAGAGCGGTCTCAAGACGCTGTTGAAATTTCAAACCGAGACACCATACTGGATGAAAGCGCAGCCCCGGCTCACGGAGCAACGCTGGGATGAACGCCCGCGCGGTAACCAGTGCGCAAGACCATAACAGTCGATTGCGGCGTCAGCACATCAACGTCGTGCAACGATAACCGCGGCCGCCGCTTCTGGTAGCCGAGGTCAGACCACGCGAACAGTGAGTCTCCCCACACAAGCCACGCACGATCCTCCAGCGCGATGAAGGTTCCGTCTGGAAGATCTCGCAGATGCGAGCGGTGGGTGCGCTTGCCTCGCCGTCCTACGACTCGCTCGGCGTGCAGCTGCCGATCGATGATGTCCGCGTTTACGGGCTCACCACGACAGCTCGCCCATAGGGTGCGGAACTGCTGGTAATCCGTGTGCCGGCATTCCGCACACGGTCGATGACCGGCCGCGAGCGCAGTCGCTTCATCGAGAAAGAAGAGTTCGGTATACGAATGCGGGCGCATGATCGTACGGTGCCGTCCGCGGAACTCCGTGCGGCACACGAGCCACCGCCGTACCTGCGAGTACCGGATGATCTGCTGATCATCATTATGCAGGATACCGCGATTGCCCATCACGAGGCCGCGTCCAGCAAGCGCAACGATGTCGCCAAACGGGGTCACGCGGTTCTGGCGTGGCATGCATCCATATAGCTTGCAAACGCGGTCTCAACCTGTCAATGCTGCAGCGATGTGGCAGCGCGATCTTGTTTCCAGACGTACCCACAGGCGTGCGTCAATACCTTGAAGCCGAGCTTCTCCAGAATGGGGCGGCTCGTCGGCAATGCATCGACCGTGAGAAATCGGTAGCCTCGACGCAACGCCTCAGATGCGCGCGCGGCCACGAGCGCCGTGTACAGGCCCCGGTGACGCCATGCTGGATCTGTTGTGCCGCCCCACAAGCTTGCAAACGAAGTGTTCGCGTCAAAGCGCGCCCACCCGACGCTCGCAACTTTGCCTGCCGCCCGCGCCACGTACAGCCCGAAGTGTGCGGCATCGTCGTGCAGCTGTAGCTTGAGGCTCGAGGCCAAATGAGAGGGTTCCTCATCTGATACGGCTCGCCTGAGGGCGATGACTTCCTCGACGACGGTCGGGTCGGTCACCCGCTCAACTTGTACGCTCACGGGGTTGGCAAGCCATGCTGGCCGCACGCTCAGGTCGCAATATACGATCGCCTCTCTCGGTTCTGGTTCGAAACCGAGTCGTTCTAGGCGCACACCAAGGGCGGCCGGCGCATCATGATCGTAGACCTTCCACTCAAACTCTTGACCAACAGCTGTATAATGTGCAATTTGCTCGCGCGCAACTGGCTCAACCTCGGCGTCTGTGAGCTTCCAATAAATGATGAAGCCGCGGCCGCCAAGAC